>JABUEV010000277.1 GCA_013314865.1 Bacteroidales bacterium
AAGATAAAGAATCTGACAAGGGAAAGGATGTTGGATTTTATAGTGAAGAATGAGGAGGGGGTCGCGGGCCCTGACGTCCTGACCGTAAGGGTCAGGAGTCAGGGTGCTGACAACCTGACGTTACGCCTCAGGCGTAAGTCAGGGTCGTCAGCATTCGAGTCCCGTCTCCCGCTCAAATAAATGCCGTCCTGAGCGAAGCCGAAGGGCGGCATTTATTTTTTTTTTATTAAAATTGCAATCCAATCTAATTTAAATCATTTCTTATGAAAAAGCTTTTTCTTTTCGGTCTTATCGCCATAATAGGAGTACTTGGATCATGCAAAAAGAAAAACACAGAGGACTCTCTGTCAATTCCTTTTGAGAAATATACACTTCCCAACGGACTCACTGTCGTACTAAATGAGGATAAATCTGATCCGATTGTGGCGCTTTCAATTTACTATCATGTCGGATCGAGCAGGGAGGTGCCCGGGAAGACAGGATTTGCCCACTTGTTTGAACATATGATGTTTCAGCGGTCGGAAAATGTTGGTGAAGACCAGCTTTTCAGGGAAATTCAGGGCGCAGGAGGCACTCTGAACGGAAGTACCAACCAGGACAGGACAAATTATTTTGAGGTGTTCCCGAAGAACGCCCTGGAAATGGTTATGTGGCTGGAATCTGACAGGATGGGTTATCTTACAAACACTGTCACCAAAGCTTCCCTGGTGAATCAGCAGAATGTTGTTCAGAACGAAAGACGTGAGAGTGTTGACAATGCTGCCTATGGATTCAATTCAGGACTCATAGCAAAAAACCTTTATCCGGCCGGACATCCATACAGCTGGACTGTCATAGGTGAAATGGAAGACCTGGCAAATGCAACTGTTGAAGATGTCAGGGCGTTCCATAAAAAATTCTATTCACCCAATAATGCAACCCTTACTATTTCAGGGGATATTGACAAAGAAGAGGTCAAAGCACTTGTTGAAAAATATTTCGGGGAAATACCTGCCGGTGAACCGATTGATAAGCGCAACCCAATGCCAGCCTCACTCTCATCAACCATCCGGCTGTACCACGAAGACAATTTCGCAAAAGCTCCCCAGCTCACAATGGTTTTTCCTACCGCTGAAAGGTATTCTAAAGACTCATACGCTTTAAACTTCCTGGCTGAACTGCTTGCCAACACTAAAAAGGCACCTTTATATACAGTGCTGGTTAAGGACAAAAAATTAACATCACGTGTAACGGCCAGAAATAATTCCCAGGAACTTGCAGGAAGCTTCACAATAACTGTAACTGCCAACCCCGACGTTAACCTCACTGATGTTGAAAAGGCAGTGTTTGAAGCTTTTGAGAAATTTGAAAAGGATGGTTTTTCGGAAGAAGACCTGACCAGAATCAAAGCACAGTACGAAACCAGATTTTATAACTCCTTTGCAAGTGTTCAGGGCAAATCATTCCAGCTTGCTGAATATACTATGTACACAGGCGATCCTGAATATTATAAAAAAGACCTTGCAGCAATTCAGGCTGTAACAATGCAGGATGTTAAAAATGCGTATGAAAAATACATTAAAGGCAAAAACTTCGTTGAGACAAGCTTTGTGCCCAAAGGCCAGGTCGGTTTGATAGCCGAAGGTTCCCGGAATGCAGGAATTGTGGAGGAAGACGTTACGAAAGCCGCAGAGGTGAAGGCAGATGCTATAGAGGAAGAACCTATAGTAAAAACTCCTGTAAAATTTGATCGTTCAGTTAAACCTCCATTAGGGCCTGATCCATCAGTAAATGTCCCGCAGGTATGGACATCAGCACTGCCCAACGGCATGAAGGTATGGGGCATTCAACATACTGAACTGCCTCTTGTACAGTACTCAATTGTGCTTGACGGGGGACACATGGCAGAAGATGTATCAAAAGCAGGACTTGCCAACCTGGTTGCAGCATTGATGAACGAAGGAACTAAAAACAAAACGCCGGAAGAACTTGAAGATGCTATCGGCCTTCTTGGAGCTACAATCAGGATCAGTTCAGGCGATGAGGATATTACCGTCAGCGTGAGCACTCTTGCCAAAAACTTTGAAAAGACCGTCGCTCTTGTTGAGGAAATGCTGCTTGAACCGCGATGGGACGAAGAACAGTTTGAACTGGCCAAAAGCAGAATAATTAATACACTTAAAAGGAATAAAGCCAATCCCGACTACCTGGCTTCAACAACACTGAATAAACTCCTTTTCGGAGAAAACAACATACTTGCAATTGAAACATCAGGGACTGAAGAGACAGTGTCGTCGATGACAATTGATGACCTTAAGTCATTCTATGAAAAGTATTTCTCACCCTCAATTGCAAGGCTGATCATTGCCGGGGATGTTGACCAGGAAAGGGTTAAGACAGCTTTTGCCTCTCTGTGTGAAAAATGGCAGCCAAAAGAGGTGGTTTTGCCTGAAATAACTCCCCCCTCCGCACCGGCAAAATCTGGAATCTATTTTGTTGACATCCCTGATGCAAAACAATCAGTTATTGCCATAGGAGCACCATCCCTGTCACGCGGGAATACTGACTATTATCCTGTATATGTTGCAAATTACAAACTTGGGGGTTCCTTTAACGGCCTTTTCAACCTCATACTTAGAGAAGAAAAGGGTTTTACATATGGCGCCCGTTCAAACATATCCGGATTTAAAAATTATGGCATTTTTACAGCTTCGTCAAGGGTCAGGACCAACTCAACCCTTGAATCAGTAACCATCTTTAAGACCGAGATGGAGAAATACCGCGAAAAAATGCCGGAAGAATACATAACCTTCACAAAAGATGCGCTTATTAAAGGTAATGCTCTCAGGTTTGAGACTCTCGGAAGTCTTCTTAGCATGCTGAATACAATAAGCTCATACGGATTGCCTGCAGATTACATAAAGCAGGAGGAGAATTATGTAAAGAATCTTACAGCTGAAAAACAGCTTGAAGTAGCCAGGAAATATATCGATCCGGCCAGAATGTATTATGTAGTTGCAGGCGATGCAAAGACACAGATGAAGGAGCTTGAGAAGGCAGGTCTTGGAAAACCTGTTCTTATTAAGAATTAATTCTTAAATTTGCACTTGCCGGCATTCAGGTCAAACTTGCAATGTTTGCATAATTGTGCGACTCAAGCAGCTGTGCTGCGCAGTTCCGCGAAGCGGAAGCAAGACTGCACGACTGCAAGACTGCAAGACCACAAGACTAAGAAAAGCCCGGATGGTGGAATCGGTAGACACGCAGGACTTAAAATCCTGTGGGCAGTAATGCCTGTATGGGTTCAAGTCCCATTCCGGGTACTAAAAAAAGAGTGAGTGTGTGAGTGAGAGCGAACACTTTCGTCTCTTTTTTCCTCACTCCGGCTCTCACAATCACACTTTTTTTAGCTTTACATAGAGCGAGTTAACTAATTAAGTTTTCCACCCCAAACTTAGCACAGGGGTTCAAGCTGAGTCGAACGAAGTGAGACGAAGTGCTGACCTGAACAAAGTGAAGCGTCAGCATCCCGCTCCGGGTACTGAAAAAGAGCGAGAGTGAGAGTCGAAGATCCTGACCGACGCAGGAGCGTCAGGACGAGAGCAAGCACACTTGTCTCTTTTTCCTCACATCGTCCACCGAAGCTTTAGCGAAGGTGGAAGACTCACTCTCACACTCACACTTTTTTTCTCGCTCACACTCCCACACTTTTTGCCATTCAGGCAGGCTTTGTGGTTCAATGATTTATATTTAACCACGAAGTTACACTAAGGCTTACACAAAGGTCACTAAGGACTTTTGATACAGCCTCTGCATTTTTATGAGATACAAACAGGATACAAATAATAATAAATCAAAGGATAATATTAACAATCGCCTGAAACATCTTCATAAAAGTTTTATATTCGTTTTCTACTATAAATGAAATTACATAAAACAAGCAAATCAAAAAAAATGAAGATCAATTTATTGTTCCTGAATTTCTGTCTGTTGGCAGCGTTGTTGATTACTGATGCCTCAGCGCAGCAAAAGAAACCACGTATAGGAATTGCCGGAATACAGATTGAAAACAGCGTTTTTATGCCCAACCGACAAGCTATAATAGGGAGGACGCCCTCTTTGCCAGCCTGGCTTAGTAAGGATTCTGTTATGGGTCAGTCTGCAATCTGGCTTCCTTCTCTAATTGGCGTAGGCAGCGGGCGAGGGCCGGTAACCAGAGAATCATTTGAAGCTTTTGTCAACAGTGCGCTTGAGATTATCCGGAGTAATATGCCTTACGATGCATTCTGGTTTTACAATCATGGGGCTTGCAGTGTTGATGGTGTTGATGATCCGGAGGGGGAATTTATGGAGAGAGTTAGGGCTGTAATAGGTAACGATGCCCTTGTCACAACAACTATGGACCTGCACGGAAACGTCTCCTGGCGTGTGGCTCTTTACTCAGACCTTATTACCACATATCGT
>JABUEV010000278.1 GCA_013314865.1 Bacteroidales bacterium
CAACTATACCAGCAAGCATTGGTACAAGAGGCCTTAATTTGTCGCTGTCGATAAATTTATTTGAAAGATTAACTGATGCAACTGTAAACAGAACAGCTCCAAGAACCCATTGCCATTTGATTTTTAATATTCTTATCAATGAATAACCAAGCACAACACTGAAAAAACCTGTAATCCACCATTTATAATGCCAGATGAAATACCATGCACTTGTCACATCACCATCAGCTGGTTTACCCCAGTTGGCAAAAACAAGAATGAGAACCAGCGTAAAAAAATGCAATGAAGTTTGCCACATTGGCCTCTTTTCTGGTGGCGGCACAATGTTCATCTGTTCATCTTTTTTTGCTTTCTCTTCCTTGTGATAGATTAATGACATAAGAATGCCAATAATGATGCTGAATGAAACAGCTCCAATCACTCTTGCCACACCCATTTCAAATCCAAGTATACGGGCAGTAAGTATTATTGCAAGAATATTAATTGCCGGTCCGGAGTATAAGAAAGCAATTGCCGGGCCAAGTCCTGCACCTCTTTTATGGATGCTGGAAAACAGAGGAAGTATTGTGCACGAGCAAACGGCAAGTATAGTTCCTGACACGGAAGCCACTGAATAGGCTACCCATTTTTTTGCCTGAGCGCCAAAATACTTTAATACAGAAGCCTGACTGACAAAAACAGAGATTACACCTGCAATGAAAAACGCAGGCAACAAACATAGAATAACGTGCTCCCGTGCATACCATTTTACCAGATCAAGTGTTGCATCTATCGCAGTATTGAATCTGGCACTTTCGATTGGAAGGAAAAATGCAAAGGCAAAAACGGCGGCAATCCAGAACAGTATTTTTAATTCTTTTTTTAATTCCATAATAATTTGAAAAATGAAAATGAGATAATTTGTTAATTGTTATATATGATGTTATTTCGTGAAATAACGAAACATTTTTATAAAAAAATTACAGATAAACCCTTATTATATAGTAAATCCCGACAGCAATAAACAAAATGGCAATGATCCTTCTGAACCAGAGTTCGAATGTTTTCATCTTATTATATACATTACCGACTCCTGAAACAGTGTAAGCGAGCAGCCAGGCGATAATAATTACCGGAATACCGGTTGCTATTGCAAAAACTATAGGAAGGTAAAGTCCTGATGCACTTGCGACTGTCATTGGAACAAGCATGCCAAAATAAAGTACTCCGCTATATGGGCAGAATGCCAGCGCAAAGACAAGGCCCAGAAGAACAGCATCAATATATCTCCATCGTTTTTTATTTTGCATACCTGAAGTGAGTCTGCTGAATCCGGGGAATTTTATTTTTATTATATCCAGCATCAGAAGCCCTATGATCAGCAAAATGGGACCTATAAATTTTTCACCGTAGCGTTGAAAGAATCCTGAAAACTTCAACTGATCGACCCCAAAAAATATTATCAAAGCAAGACCGGAATATGTTATTGCCCTTCCAAGGGTGTAAAAAAGGCCATTGAAAAAAACCCTGTTGCGGTTTTCTATATCCTTGCTGATAAAGCCTATTGCTGTAATATTTGTGGCAAGAGGACAGGGGCTGATAGCTGTCATAAGCCCAAGCAAAAATGCCGTTAACCACGGCATTGTGGTGCTGTCAAGCAGATTTGTCAGAAACTCCATAAAGTCACTTGATTAACAGGCCGGCCACCTTTTCGTTGATTATCTCCCTGAATTTTTCCGGCTTCACTGTTGCATACAGGAATCCTTCATTAGTAAGATCAATCTTCTGGTCACCTTTCACTAGAATCAACGCCTGACCCGAAACACCGAACTTTTTTGCCAGCTCCCTGTTCGGAGCTTCATCAAGATTCAATGCCTGGAAAGTAATAAGTCCGGAGCTTAAATAATCCGGATAAAGGGATTCCAGTGATTCTTTTGCCCGCGCTTCGATATTCAGGCAGGCTTCACATCTCAGGGTGAAGTGGAAATAATAGGCATCAATCCTGTCAGAATTGCCTGAAACCACTGACGTTTCTTTGCCTGAAGACTGTGTTGAACATGAAATGAATTGGAAAAACAGCAGAAGGACGAATATGTAATAATAAATCTTCATTATCAGAAAAAATTAGTTGTTTTTGATCAGAATTTCTTTAACCTGGTTCAGAGAAGGCACCTGTCCGCTTAATACTACCTTGCCGTTAATTACCAGACCGGGAGTATGCATGATGCCATAGCTCATAATCTTTATGATATCTTCCTCTTTGCTTATTTCAGCCTGCAGTCCAAGTTCGGCCACTGCTTCACGGGTGACCTTTTCGAGGGTCTTGCATTTCGGACAACCAGGGCCTAAGATTTTTATTTCCATTGACATAATTTGAAAAATTTAAAACTTGAGAATATTTAAAAAACTGTTATTACTGTGAGCAGTAGATGTAATCGGCTGGTTTTCATCAAGAAATTCTTCAAGCATTTTCTTTGCTTTTTCCCAGTTTTCCCTGTTGATGCAGTATTTTATGTATGGAGGATTGATTTCCCCCTGGATCAGACCTGCATATTTCAGCTCCTTAAGGTGCTGTGAGAGAGTTGAACGTCCAATCGGAAGCTCATCAGCCAGGTCACCGCTGTAGCAACATGCATTCATCGCCGACAGCTTTTTCAGGATGTAAACCCTTGCAGGATGGCTCAATGCTTTTGCAAAACGTGCTATTTCAACAACATCTGCAGGGAATTCCACTCTTTCTGACATCTTTAAAAAAATTTTATTTTTATATTTCGCAAAATTACGAAATGAATTTATATATTCGCATGGTTATGTAAAAAAAAAATTCAAAAAGACTTAAATGAAAATACTTATTCTTTGTACGGGCAACAGTTGCCGCAGCCAGATGGCTCACGGATTTCTTCAGTCTTTTGATAAAAGGATTGAGGTGCATTCGGCCGGAACTTTCCCCGGAAATGAGGTCAATAAAAAAGCAATACAGGTGATGGCTGAAGCCGGAATTGACATAAGCAGTCACTATCCCAAGAGCGTTGATAATTATATTAATGATGAATGGGATTATGTAATTACTGTATGCGATGACGCTAATGAGACATGCCCGATATTTACCGGAAAAGTCAGGCACCGTCTGCATATGGGTTATAAAGATCCGTCGTTCATGGAAGGAACTGAGGAATTTATTATGAATGAGTTCAGAAATGTGAGGGATAAGATGCAGAAAGACTTTTATGAATTCTACATAAAGAAAATTAAACCACATTTACAGAAATGAAACAAAAAGATCTAAAACAAATTGTTAAAGAAAAATATGCAGAAATTGCCATAAGTGAAAACAAATCGTCATGCTGCAGCAGTTCCTGCTGTGGACCGGATACCGCTTACACTGTTTTCAACGATAATTATGAGAATAAGGAAGGCTACAATCCTGAGGCAGATCTGAGCCTGGGGTGCGGTATCCCGACCGATTATGCGGGGATAAAGAAAGGCGATTATGTACTTGACCTTGGAAGCGGGGCCGGGAATGACTGTTTTGTGGCAAGGGCACTGGTTGGTGAAAAAGGATTTGTAACGGGGCTTGACATGACCGAACAGATGATCATCAGGGCACGTGAAAACTGTTCTAAACTGAATTACCGGAATGTTGAATTCGTGCTGGGAGATATTGAGTCAATGCCTTTTGAGGCTGAAAAATTTGATGTGGTAATCTCAAACTGTGTCCTTAATCTGGTGCCCGATAAATCAAAGGCATTCAGTGAGATCTTCAGGGTTCTGAAACCCGGAGGACATTTCTGTGTATCAGATGTGGTAATAAAGGGAAACCTCCCGGAAAAGATGAAGGAAGATGCTGAAATGTATGCAGGATGCGTCTCTGGAGCTAGTGAAATGAATGATTACATCGGATTTATTGAAGCAGCAGGATTCAGGGATATTCAAATTCATAAACAAAAAGAAATCACCCTGCCGGATGATCTTCTGGCAAAATATAGTTATAAACCCAAGTTGGAAAATAAATGGGAAGAAGCTTCCGGAATTTATAGCATTACTGTCTCAGCATGTAAACCAAGGTAATATTTATCAGATCACATTTTCACATTTCCAAATTCTCAAATTTTCAAATTATTAATATGGAAACAACAAAAAAGCTTTCTTTCTTCGACAGGTATCTGACACTATGGATATTCCTCGTAATGTTTGTAGGGGTACTTATCGGTTTTTTCTGGCCGGGAATATCAGACTTCTGGAATTCTCTTAGTTCCGGCACAACGAACATTCCCATAGCAATTGGTCTTATCCTTATGATGTATCCACCTCTTGCCAAAGTGAGATATGAGAAACTACCCCTTGTTTTCAAAAACCTGAAATTACTGGGGCTTTCATTATCAATGAACTGGATCATCGGCCCGATTGTAATGTTCCTGCTGGCAATCCTGTTTCTTCAGAACCATCCCGGACTTATGGTT
>JABUEV010000279.1 GCA_013314865.1 Bacteroidales bacterium
GTTCAAACAACATTGCTTCTCCTTCAGGAATATCCATCAGGGCATAACCCGAAATAAGATCACAGGGTGCGCCTGAAACCTGTCCTCTTGACAAAATGCCGTGTGAATTCAGCGTTGAGTCGAAATCACTGTAGAATTTCAGTACCTTGTCAGATAAGAGTGACATATAATCATACAGGTAGCGGTTTTTATCAGGCTCATAGATTGAATCCATGAACGGAGTAATATCATACCCGAAACGTGTGCGGAAATCCTTCGGAAATGACTCACACCAGAGCTTTTCAGTTTCCACTTCCCAGCTGTCGATAAAATATGATTGTCTGACAGAGGTTTGAGGCTTCGGAAAAGCTTTCATCAGTCTTTCGAAATAGGGCAGGTAATTTGAAGGAGTGAGGTGATCTATAACATATCCGCTTTTAGGATGCTCCCAGGATCTTGTTATCACCTGCCTCCATTCCGGATCCCCAAAACGTCGGGTTGCCTGATCTGCTGTGACATAGCTGTCTCCAAAAGGCCAGAGCGTTCCGAATGTCAAATCACATCCAAGTCCGATGGAGTCCGCATATCTGACGGCAAAGTCTACTATTTGAGTCCATTCAGGGCTTAACCATTCCTGGCGGGGGGTATAAGTTGTATCCTGAGGGTTAAACCTGTTCAGGGGATATACCCATGCAATTTCCACTCCACCGAAACCATTATCTTTCAGCCAGTTGAGGTTGTACCTGATATCATCTTCCTTTATCATTGAAGCAAACCACCAGTAGCGGGTATAGGGCTTATTGCCAATGTCATGTCCGGATTTCTTTTCTTCGCCGGAACACATTAAAAGTGCAATTGAACTAATAGCAATTGCCAGTGATAAAATAGTTTTATTCATCTAACAAATATTCATAGGAATGATTGCATTTATACATTTACTGGCTTTTTACTGCTCTTGCCCTTACCGCAATGTATGGCCTTCCGGGAAGCGGTATCTCAACCCTGCCGCTGAATTCACCCTCCACCGGAGTAATGGTCATGTTCCATGCATCAATGACCTGAAGTCTGAATTTTACATCCTTCGGCAGAAATATCCTTGCCTTTGCCTGCTGACTGTTCCCGTAGTAATACAGGTAATACTCCCTGTCCTTTATCAGATAAGTCTCTTTATTCCATTCATTGTGAAGGGGATACATTCCCTCTGCCGGTGCTTCCGTCATTATCCTGTGAAGAAAGGCAATCCTCTCAGGACTTTTTCCGTAAAGTGTCCCGCCCTTTGACCACCACAAGATGTTTTCGGGATGAATATAAGTCTCGCCGTGTGTGCAGTAACCGCCTCTGCAATACGCAATCCAGAAGCGGTTCATCATCTCTTCAGGTGTAAGATTTCCCCAGTCATTCGGAATATTCCCTTCATAAACACATTCATCAATAATCACTGGTTTTCGGTAAAGCTCACGCCAGTCCTGTATATCCTGCAGGTAGGCTGTCTGGATGCTGAGATGTGTGATCCAGGGCTTTGAGTGGTTGTACCAGCCCATTCCATTATGGATACTGCATAAATGGCCGTAAGGGTCATAGGTCTGAATCACTCTGAAATATTTTTCCCATTCTTCGTCACTTTTCCTCATTATGTCATATTCATTGGCCATACTCCACCAGACATTCCGGTATGAGGCTATGCGGGCAATCAGATATCTCAGGTAGAAGATTGCCTCTTCAGTGTTCATTTTATCGAGGTTCCATTTTCCAAAGTCATACGGGTGAAAGAGTATCACATCTGCTTCTATTCCAAGTTTCTGAAGCTCAATTATTTTCTGCTCAAAATTTCTGAAGAATGCCGGATTGGGCCTGAAAAAGTCCCATCCTTTTTCTTTTGAACCCTCAAAAGGATAGAAAGGCGGTTCATTGTTAATATAAACATCGTAGTTTTTTGGCATTACCGTCATTCTTATCTTATTGAAGGCGGTTTTGGAAAGCGTTTCAAGAGTCTGTTTCACCAGTTCTTCAGGCTGGTGCACCCATGCATAACAGGTTGTGCCAACCGGGTAAAAAGGTGTTCCGTCGGCATATCCGAAATCAAATGTATTCCTGACCTTTACATAACCATGATTGGACGGAGAGTGTGGAATACAGATGAAAGAACCTTTTTTTGAATCAAGCGACTTATTGTTGCTTTTTGTTAAATATGTCCATTTCCCCGGTTCGTCAGGCATGAACCTTATTTTATAAATGCCGTTTCCGTCGTAAAAACCCTCGCAGAAAAGAGTCCTGTTCATCAGGGTGAATTCTGCTGAAAGCTGAACTTCCTTGAAAGGATTACCTTCCGAAGGGCCCTTAAGTTCAAGTTCAAAAACTGTGTATTGTTCAATTTCTGCCGAATTCAGCAGACAAGCATTCCACAGCAAAAGACTAAATATTAAAGTTTTTTTTATCATAATGAAGTATGTTTAAGAAGTTAGAATTCTGATCTTTTAATATGCAGAAGCCAGTCTTTGAAATTGACAAATCCCGGGTAATCTTCCGGGCATTTAATTTCAGCCACCTTTCCTCCATTAACTGTTCCTTTTTTTACTTCTTTGCTGTTAACAAGATCTATCCATTCATAAGTGAATTCTGAAGCAGGATCGGAGGATTTAAGATCGACTTTTACCGATCCGCCATATCTCAGATAAAAGAGGTATTCTTTTCCCGGAATGGCAAGACAAAAATGTGATGGATTTTCATTTACAAATTCCGGGTGGGGTTCCAATTTCCACCATTCAAGTTTTCTGAGATATTTGCCCATGAAGCCTACTGAAAGTGCGCCCGGATAGAGCAGGGTATTAGTACTGAAACTTGTATCCATCGGCCATGAGCCTACACCTGTTGGACGTTCCGGCAGATGTGCTCTCCAGACATGACCGCCGCCGTAGGAATGACCGGCTGCTCCCGACATGACAGCGCTCCATGCCCCAAACCTTATATCCATGGCAGTAGGATTGCCTTCTATGAATTCATACCATGGCTCGGTTACCACAACAGGCTTAGGCGGCTCCATTTGATAAGCTCTTGATATAATTTCAGGAGTGAGTTCATTGCACCATCTGGCATGACCTGTCTGGCACTGATTATAATCTACCCATTCCTCATTATGAACTGCCTCAGCCGTTGACCATTGAGGAGCATCGGCACCCCCGCTCCACATAGGTGGGGTAGGATGTGCACTTAAAACTCTGTCATAAGGATCTTCCTCTTTAATAATCTTGCCCAGCCTGTTCCAGAAATCCAGCTGAAACCCGCCGTAATTATTCATGTTGTATTCACCGGCAATAACCCAGATGACATTGTAGGCATGAAGACGATTGATAACGTATTTCCACCATCTCAGGATGTTTTCTTCTCCGATGGATTTGTTGATGCCTTCCCTGCTCCACCATGCATGAATCCACACAGTGATGCCTTTTGAATTGGCATATTTCATCATTTCTTCAACCTTCCTTATCTGCTCAAGTTTCGGATTTTTAAAAGAAGCATCAAGAAGCGAACTTTCTTTTCCCCAGCCGTTTCCTGCAAAAAAGAGCTGGCCTATGTTGAATCCCTGTGCGGCTCGTGTATCAGCAAGTTTTTTGAATGATTCAAACCTAATGCGGCTGTTGGTCCAGTCCCACCATGTGTCACCAATCCATAAGCAAGGAGTGCCGTCAGAATATGTAAAATATCTTCCGGTCCGTTCTTTTGACCTGTTAACAGTTATTAATCCCCTTCTGAGCGGATTTTCATTCTTCTCCTCTTCGGTCCATTCAATGACTTTTATTGTCCCCTTTCTACCTGAAAGCCCTTTATCAGCCGAGAAAGTCTCGTATTTCCAGGTGCCGGTGGCAGGAGGTGCAAATCTTATTTTCCACACTTTCCCTCCATCCCAGAATCCCGGAATTTCCATTATCTTACCGAAAGCCTTTCCGTCTGATCCTGTAAAACGGGCTAATACTATTGGAGGCTTTTCTTCGGCTATTTCGAGATAGGGATTAGCATAGTCTGCCCTTGAAGCAAGCGTTATCTCAAATACTTCCCACTCTTTGAGCAGGTTTTGAGCATAGGCTTCACATATAAAGAAAATGTGAAGCAAAATGACAAAATAAAAAACTCTGCTTTTTTTACACATGTTAATCTTTTTTTATCATCAGAGCCAGGTCCTGAGTTATACCTGAAGGATAGAATATATATTCACCTCCCTTATGATTTTTGATGATTGTTTTTGTCCGCAAACCGGATGTTGGTTCTATCCAATTACAGGTATAATTGCCTGATGGTAAATTAATTGGCAACTTAAAGTCAGAAGGACTGACAATCTGTTCTTCCCTTTGTTTTTTCCCTGGATGCCAGTTATTAATATATACAAGATATTGTCTGCCTTCCTCTGCAAGTATCCTTACTGTTGCGTTTGCAGGCAGTTGAGACTGCAGTGTATAATTC
>JABUEV010000280.1 GCA_013314865.1 Bacteroidales bacterium
CGGAAACTGCAAGAGAGACTCTTGAAAGTCGTCAGCGCTCGAAGATAAGGACGATGAGAGTAAAAACAATTACAGCTCTTGTACTTTCGGTGCCGCTTATCCTGATCAGCATGGTTTTCATGAATATGCCCTATGCAAATTATATTATGTGGCTTCTTGCCACTCCAATCGTTTTCTGGTCGGGCCGTTCATTTTTCATAAATGCATGGAAACAGATAAGGCACCGGAGTGTCAGCATGGATACTCTCGTTTCCCTCAGCACAGGCATAGCTTATCTTTTTAGTGTATTTAATACACTTTTTCCGGAATTCTGGCATGAAAGAGGGTTACATGCCCACGTATATTACGAAGCTTCAGGAGTTGTGATAGCACTTGTGCTTCTTGGCAAACTTCTTGAGGAGAGGGCTAAGGCAAACACCTCATCGGCAATCAAAAAACTTATCGGGCTTCAGCCAAGGACAGTCTTCAAAGTGCTTACGGATGGTGAGGTACGTGAATTTCTCATAGCCAAAGTCAAGCCGGGAGATATAATTCTTGTAAGGCCGGGTGAACAGGTACCTGTCGACGGAACGGTCCTGGAAGGAAGCAGTTATGTGGACGAGAGTATGATAACCGGAGAACCTGTTCCGGTTCTGAAAGAAAAGGGATCTGCTGTTTTTGCAGGGACTGTAAACCAGAAAGGGAGTTTTCGTTTCAGAGCTGACAAGGTGGGCTCCGAAACATTATTGAGCAATATTATCAGGATGGTGCAGACAGCTCAGGGCAGTAAGGCTCCCGTGCAAAAACTGGTTGACAGGGTAGCCTCGGTATTCGTTCCGGCAGTTGTCATGATTGCAGTTCTGACGTTCATTATATGGGCGGTTTTTGGAGGCGGCAAGGGAATAACACAGGGACTCCTGCCGATGATTACTGTGCTTGTAATTGCATGTCCATGTGCGCTCGGTTTGGCAACCCCCACTGCAATAATGGTAGGCATAGGAAAAGGGGCCGAGAAAAATATACTTATAAAGGATGCTGAGGCGTTGGAGCTGGCTCACAAAATGAATGCAATTGTTCTTGACAAAACCGGCACCATAACGGAAGGAAAACCTTCTGTGATAAAAGGTGAATGGCTGAAGGGATATGACCGCGCAGAGGGAGAAAGAATCCTCCTCAGCCTTGAGCGGCTGTCAGAACATCCCCTTGCAGAATCATTGGTAAGATATCTGGGCGACAAAGTTAAACCTGTTGAGATAACTGGTGCAGAAAGTATTACAGGAAGGGGCATTAGCGGAATTTATGAAGGGAATAAATATTTTGCCGGAAGCAAAAAGTTAATGGAAGAAAATGGCATAAAGACAGATCCTTATCTTGAGTCTGTTGCAGACGGATGGAGAAAAGAGGCAGATACGGTAGTCTACTTTGGCGATTCCTTGAGAGTCCTTGCTGTGTTTGCAATTGCTGACAGGATAAGTGAAAGTTCGATTGAGGCAATCCGTCACCTTAAAGAGATGGGAATTGATGTTTACATGGTTACAGGAGACAACCCAATCACAGCAGGCGCAGTAGCTTCAAAGACAGGGATAGATAAGTATGAAGCCGGTATGCTGCCCCACGACAAAGCTGAATTTATAAGGAAGCTTCAGAGCGAGGGAAAAGTGACCGGCATGGCCGGTGACGGCATAAACGACAGTGAGGCTCTGGCAGCTGCCGACGTTGGCATTGCAATGGGCAAGGGATCAGATATTGCCATTGATGCAGCTAAAATGACGATTCTTGGAAACGATTTGAGAGCAATTCCGACAGCAGTAAAATTAAGCAGGGACACTGTGAAAACCATCAGGCAAAACCTTTTCTGGGCATTCATTTACAATATCATAGGCATTCCGCTTGCCGCGGGAGTTCTTTATCCTGTTAACGGTTTCATGCTGAACCCCATGATAGCCGGAGCAGCAATGGCACTTAGCAGTGTCAGCGTCGTATCAAACAGCCTGAGGCTGAAATTGAAATGAGTAGAAATCTGTCTTCCACAGACTAAAGATAATCAGACATTAATCAGTTTATATTCAGTATTACCCAGACCTATTTTCACTGCATGTTCAAGACCTGACTGCCAGTGTGTATCGGGATGAGTGAGGTGAAATTTATCTTTGTTTACCAAGTCATCTGCATTCTGCAATCCGGATATTTTACTGCCTTTGAGAGCCGGCGCTGAAGTGACCATATCGGCGCTTGCCTTGTCGAGGGCGACAGGATCGAATGAAGCGGCAATGCCTAAATCCGGAACCAGCGGATAATCATTGAATCCATAGCAGTCGCAGTCAGGCGAGACATTCATTATGAAGTTGATATGGAAAGAGGGTTTATCCTTAAGAACTGCATATGCATATTCTGAAACTTTCTTCGAGACTTCCTCTGCGGAATTCAGCCACACCACCCTTGCGGCATCGAACTGACAGACTGCCACACACTGGCCGCACCCGACACATTTTTTATAATCTATACGTGCTATCTTGTCTGCTCCTACTTTGACAGCTCCATGGGCGCAATATTTCTCACACATCCTGCATCCGGTGCAGTTTTTCTCATGAATTTTCGGCGAGGAGCCTGAATGGAGGAACAGTTTGCCTCCCACCGATGCGCATCCCATCCCAAGGTTTTTCAGGGCACCGCCGAAGCCCGTCATCTCATGTCCCTTGAAATGATTCATCGAAATGATGATATCTGAGTCGGCGATGGCAGATCCTATTTTTGCTGTTTTGCAATATTCAAGGTTAAGTTTTATTTCCCGGTATTCTGTTCCCTTGATGCCATCTGCTATTATTACCGGACACTCTGTGGTGAAGGGGCTGAATCCGTTTTCAAATGCAGATTCGATGTGGTGAGGTGCATTTGACCTGCGGCCCCAGTAAAGGGTATTGGTGTCTGTAAGAAATGGGATTGCTTCCTTTTCTTTCAGAAGACGAACCACCGGTGCAGTATAATTGGGTCTGATATAGGCAAGGTTCCCGGGTTCGCCGAAATGTATCTTTATCGCAGTAATCTTCCTTTTGAAGTCAATCGTTTCTATTCCGGCCTTTTTGATAAGTCTTTCAAGCTTCTTAAGAAGGTTCAGGGAAGGAGTTGCACGAAGATTTGTAAAATATACTTCCGATACTGGCATAAAAAGATTGGTTAAACAGATAAAATCCTTGCTATCTCGACAAGTGCCATGTTTACATTTTTATGGAGTTTAACTGCTTTGGCGAAGGGTACAAGCGAAATCTCGTCGTGAATAAGGCCAACCATTACGCTCTTCTGGTCATCAAGAAGTGCCTCCACTGCGGCATGACCCAGTCTGCTGGCATTCACCCTGTCAATCGCCGAAGGTGAACCACCCCTCTGAAGATGCCCCAGTACTGTGACCCTTATGTCATAATCCTTGAAGTCTTCCTTTACTTTTTCAGCGATGGCAAAAGCTCCGCCTTCCTCATCTCCTTCAGCCACAATTATGATATTGCTTGATTTTTTCCGTGTATTGCCTGATTCTATCATCTCCTTGAGGTTCCTGGCCTGTCCTTTTATTTCGGGAATAATAATCGCTTCCGCACCGGTCGCGATACCGCTGTACAGAGCAATAAAACCGGCTTCAGCTCCCATCACCTCGATAAAAAACATCCGGTTGTGAGCACTTGCTGTATCGCGAATCTTGTCGACAGCCTGGACTACAGTGTTCAGTGCAGTGTCATACCCTATGGTATAATCTGTTCCGTATATGTCATTATCAATTGTCCCAGGTACACCTACAAAAGGGATATCATATTCTTCATTGAATATTCTTGCTCCGGTGAATGAACCATCTCCCCCTATCACCACAACGCCGTCAATCTGTGCTTCCTTCAGGTTATTATAGGCAGAAAGCCTTCCTTCCGGGGTCTTGAAAGCTTCACATCTTGCGGTTTTCAGGATAGTGCCGCCGCGCTGTATGATGTCACTTACGCTGTGAGCATGAAGCGGTTTGAAGTTTGCATTGATCAGTCCCTGGTAGCCGTGACGGATTCCAATCACCTCCAGGTTGTTGTAGATTGCAGTTCTTGTAACGGCACGTATTGCGGCATTCATACCCGGTGCATCACCTCCGGAGGTTAGCACACCTATTTTCTTGATTTTTCCCATATTGACTTTCTTTAAGAAGCTCCAAAATTATTAAAAAATTGCAGACACTGTCAAGACCTTTGTTAACAAGAGATTAAAGATTTGACAAATAGTTATGAACATCTTTCATCAGCCACCTTGGAGTTGATGTGGCGCCACATATTCCGACAGAGTTTACATTGACGAACCATGATTTGTCAATTTCTGAAGGGGATGATACGAGATATGTTCTCGGATTGACGGTCTTACATACGGAATAAAGCATTTTTCCATTCGAGCTTTCTTTGCCGCTACGAATATGATGACTTCATGGCTGGA
>JABUEV010000281.1 GCA_013314865.1 Bacteroidales bacterium
GTGTTTTTAATATGGCTGATCCATTCTACCGGAATTCCCTGGTTATTAAATGAATAGAATGCAGGGACAATTTCGAATTCAAGCATGTTATAGATAGTTTCAGCATCGATGTCATCCTGCAGATTCGGATTGGCAAACGTTTTCTTCTTAGGAAGCGCCCATCCTGCGTATGCCCGGTAGCCTTCAACCCACCATCCGTCAAGCACACTGAAGTGAATTGTTCCGTTCATCACGGCCTTTTCCCCGCTGGTGCCTGAGGCTTCCAGAGGCCTTGTGGGCGTGTTCAGCCAGATGTCGACACCTCTGACAAGGTATTTGGCAAGTTCGATGTCATAATTTTCAATGAAAATCACTTTTCCTGCAAACTGTGGCATCTGTGACACCTCAAAAACTCTTCTGATGAGGTCTTGTCCTCCTCCGTCGTGCGGGTGGGCTTTGCCGGCATAAATAAACTGAACCGGTCTTTCAGGGTTGTTTACAATTCTGGCAAGCCTGTCAAGATCCCTGAAAAGCAGGGATGCCCTTTTATATGTTGCAAACCTGCGGGCAAATCCAATGGTAAGGGCTTTCTCATCAAGATGATTTGCAATATTCAGAAGGGTCCGCGGGCTGACATGCTTTTCCATCATGTCACTCTGAAGCTTCTTACGGATAATCTTGAAGAGGCTTTTCTTCAGTTTTGTTTTTACTTCGTAGACCTTCCTGTCATCAAGAGTATAGAGTTTATCCCACAACGACCTGTCAGTCTGGTCAAAATTATCAGTGCCGACAAGTTCCTTATAAACCTCTCTCCATTCAGGTGCAATCCATGTAGGATAATGAACCCCGTTTGTTACATAGCCTATAAACAATTCCTCCTTGAGATATCCCGGCCATAGTTTGTTAAACATTCCCTGGCTTACTTCTCCGTGCAGTTTACTTACTCCGTTTACTTCCTGTGACATTCTTGTAGCCAGATAGCTCATATTAAACTTTCTGTCGGCTTCACCCTCACAGCGGCCCAGAGCCATCAATTCATCCCAGGAAATCATCATGCGGCTATGATAGTGGCCTATATATTTGCGGAGGAGATCTTCATCAAATGCATCATGACCTGCCGGAACAGGTGTATGTGTTGTAAACAGTGTGGAGGATCTCACAACCTCGAGAGCCTGATTGAAAGTAAGGTGGTTATCATTAATAAGGATCCTGAGTCGTTCAAGGCTTATGAATGCTGAATGTCCTTCGTTGCTATGGTAAAGATCGGGTTTGATGCCCATTGCGGCAAGGGCTCTCATGCCGCCTATACCAAGGATAAGCTCCTGTCTGAGCCGGTTCTCGTTATCTCCCCCATAGAGAAAATGCGTCACAGTCCGGTCTTCCGGGGAATTATCCTCGAAATCAGTGTCCAGCAGTACAAGGCGTACTTTCCCTATGTAAGCTTCCCACACCCTTACCTTAACAGTTCTGCCAGGCCAGGCAATACTTACAAAGAGATGGCTCCCGTTTTCTGCCTTAACAGGATTAATTGGCAGACGCGAGAATTCTTCAGCTTCATAGATAGTAAGCTGTTCACCTCTTGGCCCTATTTTCTGTCTGAAATATCCAAACCTGTAGAGAAGCCCTATGCCTGTAATGTTAACATTAGAATCGCTTGCTTCCTTGAGATAATCTCCGGCCAATACTCCAAGTCCGCCTGAATAAAGCTTAAGACAGGGATGGATACCAAACTCCATGCTGAAATAAGCTACGGAAGGCTTTGAAGTGTCAACAGGTCTTGCCATATAGGACCTGAAAGCTTGAAATACATTTTCAAGGTCTGCTACAAATTCATCATCATCTTCAAGGACAAGAAGTCTCTTATAGTCAATCTTTTCAAGCAGTAGTTTCGGGTTATGCTGTACCTCGTCCCATAGGGAAGGATCCATTCGCCTGAAGAGATTTTCAGCATCAGGATTCCACGACCACCACAGATTGTTTGCCAGCTCTTTGAGTGCAGACAATTTTTCCGGCACATCGCTCTGGACATAAATATCTTTCCAGACAGGTATCTGGTGAGGTTTTCTTATTCTCAGTTCTGCCGACTCGAGCAGTTGTGCAAATTCCCGTGGTTCTTCCCGTCTTTCCCTGCTGTGGGTCAGAGATATCTCATAGGCTTCGAAATAATGTTTTACCAGGCTGTCCCACATGGCAATTCTTGAAATTGCGTGTGCCTTCTCCCTTGCCTTCGCTACTTCTTCATCACTCAGGCCGATAAACAGGTAAATAAAGTCTTTAATTTCAGATACAACTTCCTTTTCATTATCATCAGTCCGTTCGATTATTTTTATTCCATTGCCGGGGTCCCTGAAATAGTTCTTCACCCATAGTCCAAAACCTGACAAGGAAGTTGTCACAGTTGGAATTGAAAACATGAGGCTTTCAAGCGGGGTATATCCCCAGGGCTCATAATAGGAAGGGAATATTGTGAGGTCAAATCCTATGAGAAGTTCATAGTATTGCATATTGAAGATACCGTCATTGCCATTAAGGTATGACGGGACAAATATGATTTTTACCTTTGATTCCCTGTTGTTTTGAAGCCCGTTTGCATTGATTCTTTGTAGCACAGGATCATTTGCAGGATAGTGAAGGCAATGGGTAAGAAATCTGTCGACGCCATTTATTGGTCCGTTGTTATAGAGATAATCTATAATATCCTGGCGCGGACCTTTATGGTATGCAGGAATGAGTATAAAGGCAACGCATTCTTTATCAAGATTTCCTGACCTGTTTAATTCCCCGAGCGAATCTATAAAGATATCCACCCCTTTGTTTCTGAATTCATATCTACCGCTGTTAGCAACAAGCACGGCGTTTTCCGCTACCGGGTATCCAAGCACTGATTCAGCTACCTTTAACAGTTTTTTCCTGGCTTCATCTCTTTTTGTCTGAAAGGATTCAGGAGGAGGAACAAAAGAATCCTCAAATCCGTTCGGGGTGATTAAATCCACCTCTTTCCCCAGGAAATGAGAACATTCTTTTGATGTTATTTCGCTAACAGTGGTAAAAACATCAGCTACAGATGCCGTTATTTTTTCGAGGGATTGTTTTGCCACTACATTAAATTCGCGGGCTACCTGCAGAGGGTTAAATTCCTTCATCTTTCCGTAAAGCGGTCTGTTGTTTCCGGCGATACAGCGTCCAAGGACAGTGGCATGAGTGGTAAAAACTGTGGCAATCCATGGGGCATACTGTTCAATGTACAGGATACCGGTACCCGTCATCCACTCATGAAACTGGGCTACAATATTTGTATGCTCCCTGTAGAAGGATGTAAAGCTTTCAATGATTTTTCCTGCAGAATACCCGAAAAGAGCCGGTTCGATATAATCCCACTGACCTGAAATACTGTCAAGCTTATATGTTTCCCAGAACTTTGCGAATATTTCATTCTGCTGGCCGAAATAAGGTGTGAAATCGATCAGAATTACAATAGGTTTTCCGGCGATGTTCCATCTTCCAGTTTTTACTCTCAGCCCTTCGGCTGATGCTCTTACTTTCCATTCCTCAAAAAGTGAATCATCGGGCAGGAATTCAGGATTTCCCCCTTCCTCCCTCCATACATCCGGTCCTATTAAGATATATTTGTCTTTAAGTTCATTTACAATTTTCAGCGCTTTTGTTGAGGTAACCGTGTGAATTCCTCCTACTTTGTTACATACCTCCCAACTGGTTTCAAATAATAGATCAACAGCCATTAGAATTATTATTGGTTCAATTAAAATTTATTTCTTTTTACTTATATTCTTTGAGTTTTTCCCTGTTTTAGATTTTGTTTCTTCCTTTAATTCTTTATTAGCAACAGCTCTAAGTCCGGTTGCAGGTTTTCTTCCTTTTTTTCTAAGTTTTTCAAGTTCGGCTGCCAGCTGACTTATCTGTTTTTCTTTTTCAATAATCAAGGCATTCAGTTTTGCCATTTCTCGTTTCTCATTTGTCTCCGGAGACAGTCTGTTAAGTCTGATTTCAAAGTCGCTCAGGACATTCATATAATTCATGAATGCTTCGTAAGGTGTCTCATACGGATTGAAGTAAGCATGAACAGCTCCGTCGGAGAAAAATTTTGTTGCCATATAATGGAAATGGTCGCTTGCCTGAAGGTAATCCCAGTCTCTTTTGATGTGGTCGTCATTACAATTAGCGACCTTATCAGTCATCTGATAGAGCTTGTCAAGAGCAGCAACCTGCAACTCATTTCCTCTCCATGCCGTAATGTCATGTTCTTCATCAGCCCATGAGATAGGTGAAGGTACGCTGATTGCAGAGACCGGCTGGAGGTTTTCTGCCACCTCGGTGGGAGTCATGAATTTAAAAGGAGTTTTTTTGAGAATTGCTCCCGGAAGATGAGCCAGAAAATCAAAAATGCCTGTTTCTTTGACGTTATGTTCGCCAAAA
>JABUEV010000282.1 GCA_013314865.1 Bacteroidales bacterium
TGGTAACTGTCCTAAGGCTTCTTAACTGATTCTTCATAACCAAGCACCCTTTTAAAAAAAGAGCTTCCCGGTTTATCCGGGAAGCTCTGGTATATTCTTATTATATTACATATCATTCCCGGATCATCTGCCTGAGGCGATAATGAGTACGAGGGCAATAATATGTAATGAGCTTCTGAACACTTTATAGCTTTAATTTGATCGACAAAGGTATTTATTTTTTTAATATTTCAAACAAAAAGAATGGTTTTTATTAATTTTTTTTACATAATCATTTCTAATGAAAAGAGTTGTGGAAAATTATGTTATTGAATATCAGTACATTTTAAAAGGGTTGACGCGTTATATGATTGGTGATTTGTGATTGGTGATTGGTAATTAAAATTATCAGAATTAAAAAGCATTAATGCCGGGTTACATTACTAAGTAGTTTTATCTGAACTGTTTAACATATTCAAGGAAAGCTTTAGCTGACCTGTCAAGATTCTCAACTGAACCTCCTCCTTCAAGGACCTCGCACATTTCATAAGCGATATAACCCTGATATCCAATTTCTTTAAGTGCATTGATAAAAGTCCTGTAATCAAGAAAACCTTCACCCATTGGTACAGCTCTCATCTGGGAATCGTACCTGATGTAGTTGGTATGATCCGGATCATATTTATATCGCGGCAATTCAGTATAATCTGCAGTTGTGGTATGGACAATATAAGGTTTCATAACTTTAACGGCCTCTCTAATTTCTGCTGGTGTAAGTCCCTGAAGGGTTGGAGACCAGCAGTCGAATGCAGCCTTAACGTTAGGCAGGTTAACCTCGTCGAGCAGCCATTTCATAGCTGTATGGTGGATTCCGATGTCATGATGATTCTGAACAGCAAGTGTAACACCGTATCTGGCAGCGATGCGGCCTGCCATTCTCAGTCCCTCTACAACCATTGCATATTGTTTGTCATATGGAACATCATTTCTTTCAAATCCGGTATATATGCGCACCATTTCAGTACCAAGATCCCTGGCCAGCTTAGCAAGTTCGCCAATATATATTGCCTGTATTTCAACATTAGGAACTCCCGGTTTGTCGACTCCTGCCGTAAAATCATTGTACCCGGCAAGGCATACAAGCTCAAGGCCTAATTCCTTTATTCGCTCTTTAAGTCTTTTCCTGTCCGATTCATCATAATCAAGCAATGATACATGAGGTCTTTTTGCGGCCAGCATCACTCCGTCAAAACCGAGTTCCTTTGCCTTGACCAGGAATTCATCAACCGTTAGCACCGACTGATCCCGCCATACTCCCATGTAACTGACACTGTGAAGACAGGTCTTTAACCTGAAATCCCCGGGATTTCCTGTTGGAACTTTCTGTGAAAACAGACTCATTGTCACGGAAAATATTCCTGCTGTCAATAAAATATAATTTTTCATAATATTCATGTTTAAGGTTTTAAGCAATCATTAAAATTAGGCTAATCATTATTCATTAGCAATAATCATGGTTATTTAACTTTAATTTTTCAGATTAATATTAATTCATTTATTTTTAATATGAAATTATTATCCCTAAACTGAAATGTATACTTAAAATGAAACTAAGAATTCGGTTTGTTTTAATCCTGTTGTCAATTGTATGTTCTGTTGTTGCCCAGAAACCTGAAGAAGTTTACCGGAAACCGCTTAAGGAAGTTCTGGACCAGCTTAGCAAAAAGTATGAAGTAAATCTTGAGTACAGTGAGAGTCTGGTCAGAAATCTGACAGTCACCTATCCGGAGTGGCGTTACAGGTCGGAAATTGAAGCGACCCTGACAAATATCCTGATGCCGCTTGATCTTGTTTTTCAGAAAACAGGAGATAGAAATTACCGCATTACTGCTTTTGAATATTACCGGAGACCGCCGGAGGAGGGGAAAAAACACCTTGATCAGCTTTTGGCATTATATCCCAGTGTAGATTTATGGGAAAAAAGGAAGGCAGAGCTTAGAAAATGCTTCCTTGAGCGGTTGAATCTTTCGCCGCTTCCGAAAAAGTCACCATTGAATCCTATAGTTACAAATCAAAGAAAATTTAATGGATATATTGTTGAAAATGTAGCTATTGAATCAATTCCGGGTGTTTATCTTACAGGTTCGCTTTACAGGCCGGCAAAGGGAAAAGGTCCGTTTCCGGCAGTATTGTGTCCGTACGGACATTTCTCAAATCCGGATACAAATCTTTACGGCAGATACAGACCCGACATGCAGTACAGATGCGCAACTCTTGCCAGGATGGGTGCGGTTGTTTTCAGCTATGACATGTTCGCATGGGGTGAGTCACGTCTTCAGTTCAGCGAACATGAGCACAGAACCGGTCTGGCAATGACCATGCAGACACTCAATTCGATGAGAGCAATTGATTTTATCGTTTCACTTCCATATGTTGACGGAAAAAGGATCGGGATAACAGGTGCTTCAGGGGGCGGAACGCAGTCGTTTCTTGCAGCTGCACTTGACGACAGAATCACTGTGAGCGTGCCTGTTGTGATGGTTTCTTCGTATTTCTTTGGCGGTTGCCCGTGTGAGAGCGGTTTGCCTGTGCATTCATGCTCAGATTATGGCACAAATAATGCCGAAATAGCCGCTATGGTATCCCCAAAACCAATGCTGGTGATTTCAGACGGCTCCGACTGGACTCAGCACGTACCTGAAATCGAGTTACCTTATCTTAAGAAAATATATAAATTATACGGGAAGGAGGAAAATATCGTAAATGTTCATCTGGCAGATGAGGGACATGATTACGGATTTTCGAAGCGGATTGCAATGTATGAATTCATGGCAAGGCATCTTGGACTTAAACTTGATGCTGTAAGGGACAAGAACGGCAATATTGATGAATCAGCGGTGACAATAGAAAAATATGACAAAATGCTGGCATTTGGCAAAAACAGGAAACTTCCTGAAAATGCTTTACGAAACCCTGATGATGTAAGGCGAGTGCTTAAATCGTTGCAGTAACCGACTCAAATGCCATCAGGCAAGAACTTGTTATGAACTTTATAACAGGCTTGAATTAATTTAATAAATTTACGCAGGGAAGAACCGGAAAATAAACTAATCTTGCCTGATTGACCTGATTACAAAATTTCCTGATGAAATAGTCAAATTCAGAATATCTAATACTAACCAAGACCATTCTAATATGAAAACAAAAAATCTCATTGCAATTATCATGATTATCGCCGTTTCAGGAATGATGGCGTCGCTTTTCCAGTCATGCAAGCCCGGTAAGAAAAACATTGGACTGCAGTTATATTCTATACGCGATTCCATAGTAAAGGATGTTCCCGGTTCGATTAAGAAAGTGGCTGACATGGGCTATAAATTTGTTGAGCCGGCCGGTTACGGCGATGGAAAATTCTACGGCATGGCCCCTGCAGAGTTCAAAGCTTTATGTGAGAAGAACGGCATATATGTTCTCAGTTCCCATACCGGCCGTCAGCTTCCTGATTCAACCAACTATGAAGAGACAATGGCGTGGTGGGATCAATGTATCGATGCACATGTGGCCGCAGGTGCAAAGTATATCGTTCAGCCGTCTATGGGCCGCTCGGCTTACGAAAGCATCGCCGGACTTCAGGAATGGTGTGAATATTTTAACACCATAGGAGAAAAATGCAACGCAAAGGGTATACGTTTTGGCTATCACAATCACGACAGGGAGTTTACAACTGTTTTCGGAGATACTATACTTTATGATTACATGCTGCAAAACACAGATCCTTCAAAAGTTATGTTCGAGCTCGACCTTTACTGGTGTGTTGTGGGCGGAAAGAATCCGGTCGACTATTTTAACAAATATCCGGGCAGGTTTGAGCTTTGGCACATAAAGGATAAGGAAGAAGTAGGTGCAAGCGGTATGATGGATTTTGCTTCAATCTGGACAGCCCGTGATGTGTCTGGAATGAAATATGGAATTGTGGAGGTTGAAAGATACAATTTCGACCAGTTTACAAGCTGTCAGAAGAGTCTTGAGTTTCTTAATAATGCTGAATACGTGAAAATGCCTCTTTAGACCTTTAAATACATGAAAATTTATCACCTGATTTCACTGGCAGCTCTTTTACAGTTATGGAGCTGCCAGGGGAAATTTTATTCAGAGGAAGATTTCAGTTCAGTACTGAAGATCGATACCCATATTCATATCAACAATGATGATGGTGTATTTGAGGATCAGGCAGAGAAAGATAATTTTCTGCTTATCAGTCTGAATGTTGACCACGGCGACTCGGCAAACATCAGGAGCCAGTATGACTTCGCTGTCTCTTCAGTTAAAAGGTTTCCGGGAAGAGTTTTCTTTGGTCCGACATTTCTTTTTGACACAGCAGGGTGGGGGAGTGAAACATGGAGCAGAAAGATAATCAATCAGCTTG
>JABUEV010000283.1 GCA_013314865.1 Bacteroidales bacterium
AAAGGTTTGATGATGAGCATCCATCATTGTGGGAACTTAAAGAACCAACACTTTTTAATCAGAAATATCCTGTCAGGAATCGTAAATATTAGACAGTTTTTTATATTTACATCAGATCGAAGTTCAGGGGAATTGCTGAGATATATTTAAAACTAAAACTCTGATTTTAGCAAGAAACGAGTCAGGTTATCGTTATATATTTATGAAACAACCGGAAAAATTTACCGCTGAAGCAACCAGAACTACTCCCTGGGTGGTATTGGATGCTGGTCGTATAATTATTTTAGGAAGGTCAATACCAGGCAATCCCGGAGATTTTTACCGTCCGTTATATGATAAAATAAACAGCATAGTAAATTCTTCTTCAAGTACAAAGATAGAGCTGGGCTTTGAATACATCAACACAAGTTCAACAAAATGGATCTATTCAATAATCAAAAAGCTGTCAAAGTTAAAAAACATAGCTGAAAAAGTGCGGATCATATGGTATTATGAGCAGGGAGACGAGGAAATGTGTGACCTGGGCAACATTTTCAGGGAAATGATTGATTGTCCCTTCCTTCTTGTTGAAGTTGATGGTCTGAACAGTGAAAATTATAACAGTTTCACACATACACTCGATTAAACGAATACCGGCCCCCCATTCCAAAAATAGTATCTCTCTGATAGTGATTTAAAAAAAATCCTAATTTTGCAGCACATTTCTGACCCATGGTGTAACTGGTAACACATCGGATTTTGGTTCCGCAGAGTCCAGGTTCGAGCCCTGGTGGGTCAACAAATAAGCCGCTCTTCGGCTTCGCTCAGAGCGGCTTCGCTCAGAGCGGCTTCGTTCAGAGCGGCTTCGTTCAGAGCGAAGTCGTTCTGAGCGAAGTCGTTCTGAGCGAAGTCGAAGAGCGACATTATTTTTAGTACATGACCCTTCTTGTCTCTGATAACTTATTATATTAGCAGCCGCTATGAACAGACACTATCATAAAAGATTAATAGCCGTAATGTTTATTGTGGGCCTTGCTTTTTTCATGTCTTATTGCAAAAAGGAAAAGGATGATGAAAAACCGGCAGTTCCTTCAGCGCCAACAGCAACCACAGGCTCAGCTTCACTGGTAAGCCAGTACCGTGCCACACTTAACGGAAGGGTTACCGCAAATAATCTTACTACCACAGTGGCATTTGAATATGATACTGCCAAATCATATAAAAACAGGATTGCCGGCACTCCGGTTGAAGTATCAGGAAATACAAGCACCGCAATAAAGGCAAACCTCAGAGGACTTACTCCAAATACCGTCTACTATTTCCGTATTAAGGCTGAAAACCAGCTTGGAATAACTTACGGCAAGGATACTTCTTTTACCACTCTTGATGCAGTTGAAACATATATCGGATTCAATCCCGGTCTTACTTACGGTTCAGTTGAAGACATTGAGGGTAATATTTACAAAACAATACAAATCGGTTCCCAGATCTGGATGGCCGAAAACCTGAAGACTATCACCTACAATGACGGAACTGAAATACCATTCGTCCCGGATATTACAGAATGGTCAGGTCTTTCGACTCCGGCGTATTCATGGTATGATAATGACACCGTAGTTTACGGCGCATTCTATAACTGGCATGCTGTTGCAACGGGTAAGTTATGCCCGACCGGCTGGCATGTTCCTGATGATGATGAATGGACTGAACTTACAACATTCCTTGGCGGATCGGCTGTTGCAGGCGGAAAGATGAAGGAAAGCGGAACTGCTCACTGGATAAGCCCAAACAGCGGCGCTGACAATCAGTCAGGTTTTACTGCCCTGCCAGGGGGTTATCGACTGGCAACAGGCGACTATAACAGTATCAGACGCCATGGATTCTGGTGGTCATCAACAGAAAGTTCTGCGAATGACTCATGGTGCCGAAGCCTCTATCATGGCTATCCAAATATCGACAGGAGCAGAAGCAGTAAAAAAAGCGGCCTCTCTGTCAGATGTATCAAAGACTGAGAAAATTTCATCCGGTAAAATTTAACTTTGGTCAAAACCCGGTTTTTATAAATTCTGATGAAATTACCGGAGAAATGCTGATATAATAAACAGTAATTCAGATAATTGCAAAAACCGGACTGTTTTTCTTTTTTTATCCCTTCCCGGATCATTGTAAATATTCTTAAATTTTTGACAAAACAGCCAGCTGCTGCTGTTAATGTCAGAAAAAATTAAACAATTATCAGATTTACATTGACAAATAATTGTCTGGTAAGCCTAAATGTCCCATTAAATCGTTGAATACGATTTATCTGTATGATTTTCCTGATATAATTTTAGTCCATAATTAAACAAATTATTCTATTATGGACAGCAGTCTGATTTTAACCAGGAAAAATTACAATAAAGGTTTTGTTAATTCAGGGATTGACAAAAATAACATTCCTTCTGCCTCCTCAATCACCAGGCGTGGATTTCTGAACATAATGGAGAACCAGGCTGAGGACTTGTTTGCATATCTTAACATTGTGGGACTGCCTGCTGACTCAAATATTATAGTACTCGCACCTGGCCAGCATTATTATTATGATGAAAGCGACTTGAGAAATGTAAGGACCCTGATCAACCTCAAGAAGCTTAACCAAATAAAGGACATTAACAAGTATCTTCATAACCTGTACCGCATATTGCCCGAGAATGCCAATTACATTGGATGTTTTCATGACTGCACTTCACATAGAGGAAAACACAGCAAAACAGCTCGGCACTCTAAAACATTAATAAACAGGCTGGCAAATTTTCTCAAAGGTTCATATGAACAGGATATGACACGACAAAAGGTGACAGAACTCCTGTGGAAACATAATTTTGAAATAGTCGATATGACCGAAATCAACGGCCTCACATATTTTTATTCACGGAATATAGAGAAACCCTTTGAGTTAAGAGCATAAAAAAGAATTTGTGAATTTCAGGATTATTTTTTCAGTAAAATTTTCCGAAGGTCATTTAAGGTATATTTTCAACACACCGTTGGCTCCCATTACACCATAAATAGCCGTGCTTGCATCATCCACAAATTCAATTGACTTTACATAGTCGGGATTGATGTAAGATATGTCCGTTACTATCTTGTCATCAACAACATATAGAACCTTTGGATTCTGATCAAAGGACTTAACCCTTGTGTTGTAGACCACATTGTTTTTAACCCGCACATTATATATTTCACTGCTTATCAGTTCAAATATTGACTTATATTTAGAATAGTCTCTGGAATATGATGAAGATGCACTGAGTGCTTTCCTCAAGACATCCTCTGCTATATGCCCGCTGCTGACGGCTTTTTCAAAATTTGACTGGGAATCATTAAAAGAAAGATCAATTTTGTAAATGTTATTTTTCTTGATTTTTATTTTCCTTTCTCTGAAGCCGGAAGCTGAAACATACAAAATATCCTTATTAAAGCATTCAACTGCAAACCTTCCGGCTGAATCGGTTATTGCAGTCTCGCCTGATTTAAGTGCTGAAATCCTGACTTTAATTAAAGGAATGTTTCTGAATGATGTGACAACGCCGGAAATATTTCTGGTTTCCTGACCAATGGCCGGATTAATTAATATCATCAGGGAAAGAAGATTCAATAAAACAGACAGATTCTTTTTCATCACTTTGATTTTTATTAAGTAAAGGTAGGAAGAATATGGAAATTATGATTAATGAATTAAGAGTTCTGATTTTTTTTAACGATATTTGAATTAATGAACCCCTGGTGGTCCAGATTTTGTATTTCAATTTCAATAAAATACAGATATGAAAAGGAAAGAAATTCTGACCAGATCAGCTGCATTCATAACAGTTCTGGCATTGGTTATTTCCTGCGCTGTAAATCCGGTGACAGGAAAGAAGCAGATTATGCTTATGTCAGAGGAACAGGAGATTGCTCTGGGCGCTGAGTATGATCCGCAGGTAATTGCAACTTTTGGCGAATACAGGAACGATGCTTTGCTTTCATTCCTTCAGCAAAAGGGAACAGAAATGGGCAAAATATCGCACAGGCCCAATCTTCAGTACCATGTCAGGATCCTTGATTCACCTGTGGTGAATGCTTTTGCAGTACCCGGCGGATACATTTATCTGACAAGGGGTATTCTTGCCCAGCTTAATAATGAAGCAGAATTAATAGGAGTTCTGGGCCATGAGATGGGCCATATCGCTGCAAGGCACACTGTCAGCCAGCAAAGCAAACAACAGCTCGGACAATTACTGCTGATAGGAGGGATGATAGCTTCTGAAAAATTTGCACAGTACGCAGAATATGCTCTTCAGGGAATGCAGCTGCTGTTTCTGAAATTCAGCCGGGATGATGAAAGGGAGGCAGACCGCC
>JABUEV010000284.1 GCA_013314865.1 Bacteroidales bacterium
GCATCACCGGGTTTAATGTGCCCATCCTTATTCTTTTCCTTCTTTATTTTAAGTTTTTTAACTTGTGAAATCAGTTTATCCGTTTTTGTCAGATTTTCAGCTTCGGGTAGATCGGCAGGTTTTTCGATTTTTCCGCGGAATTCTTCAATATTTCTTCTTAACTGTTTTGTTTTCTCCTTCTCAGCCTGCGACTCTCTTATCTGTCTTATTGTGTTTTCAATCATTTTGTTGGACTCACTTAGAAGTGTCTTAGCCTCTTCGCGGGCTTTACTGAGTATTTCTTTTCGCATAGTTCCTATCTCAGAGAGTTCCCTCTCATACTGCTCGATCATTTTCTCCAGCCGTTTCTCATGCTGGCGTATATTCTGACGTTTGTTTTCCCAGTAACGTTTGTCCCTTGCGATTTCCCTCAGGCTTTTATCATAGCTTATATTTTTCACTCCGGCTTTTTCCGATGCTTTAGCCAGTATTTCTTCAGGCAAACCTATTTTCCTCGCAATCTCGAAAGCAAAAGAACTTCCGGGTTTTCCAATATAGAGCTGGAAGAGCGGTTGCATGAACTGACTGTCAAATGCCATTGCACCATTAACGATGCCTTCCGTAACCGATGCAAAATGTTTCAGGTTTGTGTAGTGAGTGGTTATGACACCATAGAGTCCTTTCCTGTTAAATTCCCCGAGAATTGCTTCGGCAATTGAACCTCCCAGTCCGGGCTCTGTGCCAGTCCCGAACTCATCAATCAATATAAGTGTTCTTTCATCACCATGCTTAAGGAAATTCTTCATATTTATCAGGTGATAGCTGTAGGTGCTGAGATCATTCTCTATGCTCTGCTCATCACCGATGTCAATCAGGATCTTACTGAAAATTCCGGATTCTGAACCTTCTGCAACAGGAATCGTAAATCCGCACTGCAGCATATATTGAAGAAGCCCGACTGTTTTAAGGCATACCGACTTTCCGCCGGCATTGGGTCCCGAAATGAGAAGAATCCGGTCTTTGCTGTCGAGTTTTATATCAAGAGGCACAACCTCCCTCCCGGGAATTTTCTCAAATGCAAGAGCCAGAAGAGGATGAATTGCCTTTCGCCATGACAGTCCGGGTGAATCTGTTATTGAAGGCATTGTTGATTTGAAACGATTACCAAAAAGTGCCTTAGCCCTTATGAAATCAATCTCCCCCAGAAACCTGTTGAGATCAAGAAGATCATCTATATATGGACGGATGTTATCAGCAAATGCGGTAAGAATTCTTACTATTTCCCTCCTTTCTTCATACTCCAGCTCAACAATATCATTATTTATTCCGACTACTTCCTCAGGCTCAATGAAAACAGTCTTCCCCGATGCTGACTGGTCATGAATCAATCCTCTTATTCTGCGCTTGTCATGAATATTCACCGGAATAACGCCTCTTCCGTTCCGGACCGGTATTTCTGCGTCCTTATCCACTATTCCCTCTGCCTGAGCCTGTTTCAAAATTGCCTGCAATCGTCTGGAAGCCAGAATCCTTTTTGCATTAATTTCTGTCCTTATCTCTTTCAGCCTTGAGGAAGCATTTTCCTTAATGTTGCCATTTCTGTCAATTATCCTTTCAATCGATTCAGAAACATACGGATAAATCTTAACAGCCTTGCAGAGAGAACTAAGCACCGGATAACGATTTCCTTCCTTTGTCCTGAAAAAATTCAGCACCGACTTTGCAGTTTCAAGCGACCGCTTAAGATCAAATACTTCATGAATCTCCGGAAAACTCCCTTCAATTCGTATCTTTTCAAGACAAAGTGTATTGTCATAATAATGATCCGAAGGAAATGTATCTTCAAAATTGAGAATGTTCTGAAATTCTTTTGTTGCGGAAATATTTAATGTTATTTCGTTAACATTAGTCAGGAAGCGTATTTTATCGACATTTTCAATACCCATCGGACTGAGGCAGTTCTCAGCGACAAGCTCCTTTACCTTTTTAAAGCCAATCTTCTCTTCGAAATCAGACGGGTATATCATTATATCATGTTTAAGCAGTAAGCTGGACGAAAGCCGGAAATATGAATTCCATATTCATCAGCTTAAATCTTCAGCCTCAGCAAAGTTAATTAATGTTAATTCAATTATCCGTTTCAGGCAACCAGTTTTATTTTTTTCATACTTTTGAGCTTTCAGATTAGACATTAAAACTTAATCATATGAAAAACAAAAAAATTTCATCATCACTTGGTTTTTTGATAATATTTTCTGCACTGCTTTATCCGCAAACCGAAAAGATAGATCTTGGAATGATATATCTTATAAAACAGGAGGGCATGAGGAATTCACAGATAGAAGAGCTTGCGCACGGTCTTACGGATTTTGCAGGGCCAAGGCTGACCGGTTCCACAGGAAGTCAAAGAGGCAATGAATGGGCTAAAAAGAAAATGGAGGAGTTTGGCTTTCAGAATGTAAGGATTGAAGAGGCACGTGATTTCAGCCGTGGAGGATGGGATAATCTGAAGACCTATGCGGCAATGACTTCGCCTTACTACATCAACTTTGCCTGTAATCCGGTTGCATGGACAGGAAGCACAAAAGGGCTGATAAAAAGCAGTGTTGTCCTCCTCGATGCAAGGACTGAAGAAGACCTTGAAAAGTACAGGGGAAAACTTGCTGGCAAAATAGTTCTTATGCCTTCGACTTCAACCTATGAGTTAAGTTTTGAACCGCTGGCAAGCCGTTATTCCGACGAACAATTGAAGCAGATTTCACAGGCAGTTCAACAGCAGGGCCGTCGTCAACCTTCAGGAGATATGGCTAATTATCTTGCCCAGCGGGCTCTCAGGAATAAAATAAATGAATTTATCAGGAATGAAGGTGTGGCCGTCATACTGAACAACGCAGGCACATTCAATGTTCCGCGGTCGACCGGTGCAACTTACAAAGCCGGAGATCCTGAACCTGTGGCTGAACTTAACATTCCGGTTGAAGCTTACGGGAGAATGGAAAGGCTTTTAAGACATGATGTTCCGGTTGAAATGGAAATAGAAATATTAAACCGGTTCTTTGACAGTCCGAAAATTTACAATGTCATAGGTGAGATTCCGGGTACTGATAAGGTATTGAAAAACGAGGTAGTACTTCTCGGGGCTCACATAGATTCGTGGCACGGGGGAACCGGAGCTGCTGACAACGCATCAGGCTGTATAGTGATGATGGAGGCCCTCAGGATATTAAAGAGCATAGGTGCATCCCCGAAACGTACAATCAGGATTGCGTTGTGGGGTGGCGAAGAACAAGGCCTGAACGGATCAAGGGGATATGTGGAAAAATATCTTGTTGACCCTCAGACAAGGGAGCATAAGCCCGATTATGACAAGTTTGCCGCATACTTTAACATGGACAACGGAAGCGGAAAATACAGGGGTATATACCTGCAGGAAAACGATCTTGTAAGGCCTGTTTTTGAAGAATGGATAAAACCGTTTGCTGACATGGGGGTAACCACAATATCAATCAGGAATACAGGCGGTACGGATCACCAGTCGTTCGATGCTGTTGGCCTGCCCGGATTTCAGTTTATTCAGGACGAACTGGAATACGGAAGAGGTTATCACACCGTAATGGACACATACGAAAGACTTGTAATGGCCGACCTCAGGCACAACGCGATAGTAACAGCTGCCTTTGCATATAATGCTGCCATGAGAGATGCAAAACTACCCAGAAAGCCGGTGCTGAAGTCAAGTGTACCAGAACAGCAGGTGAGGGTTCCCGCACCGTCAATGAACTGACAATCCTGTATCTTCTTAAAAAAGTATAAAAAAGATCAGATCCGTTATTTGTGAATAACGGATCTGATATTTTTCTCAGGTTATTCCCTGAAACAATCGCTGACAGAAATTTTTGTCTGCAAATCAGTACATATCTGTTATTCCTTTATACCTGCAAGATCAAGCATAAAAGCATATTCCATGGCGGTAACCTTGTACCTTTCAAACCTGCCCGATGCACCGCCATGCCCAGCATCCATATTGCAGTACATTATCAGTATATTGTTGTCTGTTTTCACGTCTCTCAGCTTTGCAACCCACTTTGCAGGCTCCCAGTATTGAACCTGAGAATCCCAATACCCTGCCGTAACCATAATATTTGGATAATTTTGCGGCTTTACCTGGTCATATGGTGAATACGACAACATATAGTCATAGTACTCTTTCTTCCTTGGGTCTCCCCACTCGTCCCATTCAAATGTGGTAAGGGGAATGGTTTCATCAAGCATTGTGGTAACCACATCCACAAAAGGAACAGCCGCGATTACACCTTTGTACAGCGACGGTTCCAGATTGATAGCTGCTCCGATGAGAAGGCCTCCGGCA
>JABUEV010000285.1 GCA_013314865.1 Bacteroidales bacterium
TGTTTCTGCGGCAGGCCTTTTTCAAACCTTGTTTTGTACTCATCAGCATAAAAATAGCGTGATGAATCAGGTGTGTTTATTTCATCTATCAGATAAATCTGACCATCTTTTTTACCAAACTCATATTTTGTATCAACAAGAATCAGGCCATGCGAAGCGGCAATTTCCGAACCTCTTCTGAAGATTTCAAGGGAATATTTTTCAATCAGTTTATATTCATCTTCAGGGATAAGTCCTTTTTCAATAATTTCCTCGCGTGAAATATCTTCGTCATGTGTGCCGTGTTCTGCTTTTGTAGTGGGAGTAATTAAAGGTTCCGGGAGTATCTGATGCTCCCTCAGTCCGTCTGGAAGCCTTATGCCGCAAATTGACTTTGATCCGTTCTTGTAGGTGCGCCATGAGCTCCCGCTAAGGTAGGCTCTTACAATCATCTCCACAGGATACGGTTCACATTTATGTCCGAATGTTACATTAGGGTCTGGAGAGGCAATTTTCCAGTTTGGAACTATATCACTGGTATAATCCAGAAACCTTGATGCTATCTGGTTAAGGACCTGCCCCTTGTAAGGAATGCCTTTAGGAAGAACCACATCGAAGGCTGAGATTCTGTCTGTTGCAACCATTAGCAGGAAATCGCCCTGAATATTATATACATCTCTCACTTTTCCCCTGTATATTGATCGTTGTCCCGGGAACCTGTAGCTGGTAGTCTGGATTGTCTTTGGCATATAATCTGAAAACAATTTTTTAGTTAAAGCATTTTAAACAGGTCATTCTTCGCTCATGTTCCGGATCGGATTTGTTCCGGAGGATTTTACATTTTCATCTTTCTCATAAGCTCTTACAATACTCTTCACAAGTTTATGCCGCACTATATCCCTTTCATCAAATTTAATTATTGAAATACCTTCTATTCCTCCGAGGATTCTTATAGCCTGAAGCAATCCTGATTCGTTTTTTCTAGGGAGGTCTATCTGGGTTGTATCGCCTGTCATGATAAATTTGGAGCTGATGCCCATGCGTGTCAGGAACATTTTGAGCTGGCTGACAGTTGCATTCTGGGCCTCATCGAGTATTACAAAAGCATTTTCAAGTGTTCTTCCCCTCATAAAAGCCAGGGGAGCGATCTGAATAGTTCCGTCCTCGAGCCATGTTTCAAGTCTTTTATAAGGCAGCATGTCATGAAGAGCATCATAAAGCGGCTGGAGGTAAGGGTCAAGTTTCTCCTTGACATCACCAGGCAGGAATCCGAGTCTTTCACCTGCTTCAACTGCAGGCCGGGTAAGTATTATTTTTTTCACTTCCCGTTCCTTAAGGGCTCTGACTGCGAGGGCTATGGAAGTGTATGTTTTGCCTGTGCCGGCTGGTCCTTCAGCGATTATGAGATCATTGTTTCTGTATTCCCTCACAAGAAGGAGCTGGTTGACAGTGCGTGCCCTAATTGGCCGTCCGCTGGTGCCGAATACAATTACTTCCTCAAAGTCGCCGTTGGAAGCGCTTTTCATATGGTTGTCATCGAACAGATACTTCTCAATATCCCTTTCGTCGAGCCGCTGGTATTTTTTATAGTATTCAACGATATCGTTAAATCTTTCCGCAAATGCCGTAATCTCGGCTTCCTCGCCCATGCATTTAATTTCGTTGCCGCGTGCAACTATTTTAATTTTCGGGAAATAGCTCCGGATCTTGTCAAGCAAGGTATTATTTGCTCCAAACAGCACTAACGGGTCAATATCCTCAAGAAATATTGTTATCTCTGTCATTAAATATTTTCAAGTTTATTACCACATTATAAACCTTGCCATCCTATTAAGTTCATAAAAAAAATGTTCCCGGGCACTGCAAAGTAAGTTTATTTTTCTTTAGAAGATTATCTTTGTTTTAAGTTTTTTACCATGCCAGTAATTACTCTGACAACTGAATGGAAGCCCGAAGACATTTACGCGGGCATAATAAAGGGAAAGCTTTGCAGGCTTTGTCCTGAAGCACACATAGTGGAAAATGCAAGGAGTATACAACCCTTCAATATATCGCAGGCTGCATTTATTGTAAGAAACACTTTTGCCAACTATCCCGAAGGATCAGTGCATATTATATGTGTTCATTCAGAGTCTGCCGACGGGAACAATTTTCTTGCAGTAAGGGCACGGGGGCATTATTTTGTGGGAACTGACAACGGGATATTCAATCTTATTCTGAATTCGGAGCCAGATGAAATAGTAAAGATTGATGCCGGTGGAGAGAAAGATGAACTTGAAGTGTTTGCAAAGGCAGCTGCAGATATTTTCAGAGGCATGAAGTTATCTTCACTGGGAAAACCTGTAAAAGAGCTGTATGAAAAACTGCCGTTAAGGGCAACCATCGACCAGGGTGTCATACTTGGAAGCATTATATTTATAGATTCTTACGGGAATGCAATATCAAATATCACCAGGGATGTTTTTCTCAGGGTTTTTGAGAACAGAAAGTACAGAATTTTAATTCAGAGTAATAAAAATTATACTGAAAAATTATCTGAAAATTATTGTGATGTACCGGTGGGTGAACTTCTTGCACGGTTCAATTCGCTTGACCTGCTTGAGGTTGCCATAAACGGTGCGGACATATCAGAATTGCTGAGTCTTCAGGTTGGTTCAGTTATCAGGGTTGATCTGGCAGACAGGGAGACACAACCGGGGAAATTGTTCTAAATGATTGTTTAATGACTGAAAAGGAAAAATGCGTTGAGGAGTTTGTCAGGCTGATTGAGACATTGGATGAACTCAGGGAAAAATGTCCGTGGGACAGGAAACAGACAAATGAAAGTCTCAGGAAGCTTACCATTGAGGAGACATATGAGCTTGCAGATGCTATTCTTTCGGGTGATGACACAAGGATAAGGGATGAACTGGGAGATCTGATGCTTCATATTGTGTTTTATGCAAAGATCGGGTCAGAGAAAGGCACTTTTGGCATGGCTGATGTTTTGGAGGGCATAAACAGGAAGCTCAGGTACAGACACCCGCATGTATTTGGTGATGTGGTGGTTTCGGGACCTTCAGAGGTAGAAGAGAACTGGGAAAAACTGAAAATTAGGGAAAAAGCCGGGCACAAACCGGTTCTCTCAGGGGTGCCATCTTCACTGCCTGCGATAATCAAGGCAAACAGGATACAGGAAAAGGTAAGGGGAGTGGGGTTTGACTGGGAGAAGCCTGAACAGGTCTGGGACAAGATTATCGAAGAAATTACTGAACTCAAGGAGGAAATACAAAACCATGACAGAAAGTCTGTTGAGTCTGAGCTCGGAGATGTTCTTTTTTCGATAATCAATGCATCGAGACTTTACGGCATTGATCCGGAAGCTGCTCTTGAAAAGACTAACAGGAAATTCATCAGACGGTTCAATTATCTTGAAAAAGAGACGCTTGCCAAAGGCCGTTCTCTTCGTGAAATGAGTCTGGACGAGATGAATGTCATCTGGGAGGAAGCCAAGAAGGACGAAGGGAAGCCAGGTCAGTAACTGATTTTGAGGTCTATAAGAATCTGTAAGTCAGCAGTTGATATATAATCCTGGCCGCAACAAAATCCGGAGTTTTGTTGGACTCTGAAGGGCATAATTCCACTACATCAAATCCCACCACGTTCTTTTGGCGCATTACATCACGCAGGAAATGCATGACTTCATAGTATGCGGGACCGCCGGGTTCAGGAGTTCCTGTTGAAGGCATTAGTGACGGGTCAAATACATCCAGATCAATTGTTATATATACATTCCGTGTAAGAGAGGCTATTGCCTCCCTGTAAAGTTCCTTGTTATAATAGAGGTCATGGGCGTAGAAGATTCTTGACTTTGATGCAAGGTCAACCTCTTCAGCCGACATGCTTCTGATGCCTACCTGAACAGCAGGTGCAAGCTCCAGGACGCGTGCCATCACGCAGGCATGGTTGTATCTTGAACCGTTGTATTCATCGCGAAGGTCGGAATGAGCATCAAGCTGAAGGACTGACAGTTCTCCGTAGTGCTCCGAGAAGGCCTTTACAGCTCCAATACTTACAGTATGATTGCCTCCAACAACAACAGGAAATTTCCCGTCAGATAAAAGTGATCCTATAGTTAAACGGACCTTTTCAACAAGCTCTTCAGGAGATCCGTGAGCTATTACCGGCTCAATTGTATGGATGCCTTTTTTATGAACCTCAGTGCCCGTTTCGGCATCATAAAATTCCAGGTTCACTGAGGCTTCCATCACAGCTTCCGGCCCTTTATCAGAACCCTTTACCCACGTACTTGTCTCATCATACGGAACCGGCACTACAATAATCTTTGAAGCGGCAT
>JABUEV010000286.1 GCA_013314865.1 Bacteroidales bacterium
ATTAATTATGAGAACGCAAAAAATACCCTCGAGAATTCCCGGCTTCAGCTTGAAAAGACAAGAATTGTTGCTCCGATTAGCGGTGTGATAGTTGACCTCCACTATTATACCAGGGGGACCCAGATTGAAACAGGATCAACCATTGCAAAAATCATGAATTATAAGACCATGTTTATGGATGTACAGCTTCCCGAAAAATATATAGGCAAAGTCAAACCGGGGCAGTCTGTGACAATTACCAACTATACAATTCCTGACGATACGATCTACGGGAAAATTACACAGATATCACCGGCCATCAGCACTGATACCAGAACATTCAAGGCAAACATTTCCGTTGAGAATCCGGATTATCTTCTCAGACCCGGCATGTTTGTCAGGGCAGATATTGTGACTGACCGCAGGGATTCGGTTATTGTAATACCGAAGAACATAATCCTCTCACGACAAAGAGGTAAAACCGTGTTTACCGTCGACCGCGGGGTGGCATCCGAAAAAATTATTGAAACCGGACTTGAAAATGCAGATGAAGCTGAGGTTATAAGAGGCCTTTCCAAAAACGACCGTGTGGTCATAAGCGGTTTTGAAACCCTCAGCAACCGTTCGAAAGTGAAAATTATCAAATAACTCCAATGTACAGGATTGCCCGATTCGCAGTTAAGTACCCGGTGACAGTTTTAATGCTGGTTCTTGGCATTCTGCTGCTGGGATTGATATCATTTGGAAAACTTGGCACTGATCTGTTTCCGGATCTTAACACTCCCGCAATTTACATTGAGCTTAAGGCAGGAGAAAGACCACCCGAGGAAATTGAAAGAAACTATGTTGATCAGATAGAGTCACTTGCAATGAGGCAAAGCGACGTAACGCAGGTCTCTTCCGTATCGAAGGCAGGTTCCGCACTGATAACCGTCGGATATGAATGGGGCAAGGATATGGACGATGCTTTCCTGAATCTCCAGAAAGAGCTGAGGGCATTTGCTCAGAATTCTGATCTCGAGGATTTTACCATTTCACAGTATGATCCGAATGCCGCACCGGTAATGACCGTCGCCCTCAGGAATGAACGGATCACCAATATGGATGAACTGAGAAAAACTGCGGAAAATTACATCCGCAACGAGCTCATTAGAATTGAAGGCGTCGCAGATGTCAGATTGTCAGGCCAGGAAGAAAGTGAAGTCGTCATTGAAACAAGTAAATATATCCTTGAAGCGTACGGCATCTCAGCTGATGACATTTCAGCTAAAATTGCCGGTTATAACCGGAATGCATCGGGCGGCTCCATCACTGAAATGGGTTTAAAATATACAATTAAAGGAATCAGCGTTCTGCAGGACCTTGATGACATCGGGAATATCATTGTCGCTTTCCGGCAGAAACAAAGTCCACTGAATCAACAATCTTCACCAACCGCTTCCGAAAATGTTCCCGTGTACCTCAGGGATATCGCTAAAATCCGGATGGAAAACAAAAAACCCGAAGACTATGTGACTGTCGACGGTCAGAGATGCATCAGCCTGCTGATCTACAAAGAACCAAAATTCAATACTGTGGATGCAGTCAGTAATCTTGACAAGGCTTTCGGGGAACTTGCAAAGGCGTTGCCCGGATATGAATTTATAAGAATTCATGACCAGGGAAACTATATTAAAAGTGCAATTTCTGAAGTGCGCAATACTCTTATTGTTGGTGTCATCTTAGCCGTTTTTGTTCTTTACCTGTTCCTCAGGAGGATTGGTACCACCCTTGCCGTCAGTATAGCCATTCCGGTATCGATCATCGCCACTTTCAACCTGATGTACTTTAATCATCTGACCCTTAATATCATGACTTTGGGAGGCCTTGCACTCGGAGCAGGAATGCTTGTGGATAATGCCATTGTGGTCCTTGAAAATATTTCACGCAACCGCGAGGAAGGAATGGACCTTAAAGAAGCCGTGATTACCGGCACCGGACAGGTGGGAGGTGCAATCACTGCATCAACCATAACGACCATTGTCGTGTTTCTCCCAATTGTATACCTGCACGGCGCATCAGGTGAACTGTTCAAGGACCAGGCATGGACGGTGGCTTTTTCTCTTATATCCTCCCTGCTTGTAGCACTTCTGGTAATACCCATGCTGGCTTCTCTCCTTGCCTCCGGTAAAGAAAAAAATTCCTACTCCCGTCCATCGATACATTTTGCATGGTATAAAAATTTCCTCAGACGTGTTCTCGAAAAACGATGGTTAATTGTGGCTCTCTCTGCAATCATTCTGCTAATAACCGGACTTCTCGTGCCCAGACTTGGCAGTGAATTCATGCCTAAACCTGTATCATCCGAATTTACGCTGAATCTGAAACTGCCTGAGGGCACTGCACTCGAAAGAACTGTCAGTACCGTCGCAAATACCGAATCGATGATAAGAGAAATGCTCCCGGGAAAGATAAAGATGATATATGCGCGTTCGGGAGAGGATAAAAACACCTCTCTGTCAAACCCTGCCGAGGGAAGCGGACAAAATACAGCTTCGATGAAAGTGATTTTGAAGGATGAATTTAAAGAATATACTGACGAAGCAATTGCTCTCATCGAAAATTATCTGAGGAATGTACCCGATCTGGAATTCAGCTTTACAAGAGAGGAGACTGCCCTCCAGTCTTCGCTCGGCATAACGACAGCACCGTTTGAACTTGAGGTATCTGGCAAGGAATTAAGCGAGCTGGAACGGATACTGGAAGAATCAAGGCAGATACTTGCAGGGCATCCGGGGCTTTACAACATAACCACTTCAATTGATGAAGGGACACCGCAGGTTGAGATTTCAATCGACCGGTTCCGGTGCAGTTACTACGGCATCACCGTCGATAATGTAATCGGCCAGATAAAAAGCTTCCTCTCAGGTTCCTCAGCCGGCACTTTTGAACAGGGAGGGGAAACAAAAGATATAACCATTAAACTCGGGGAAATAACAATCGGCCAGCTCAGGGATATGATAATTGCCTCCGGTAACTTAAAGATGCCATTAAGCGAACTGGCTGGCATCAAAACCGTTAAGGGTCAGCGCGAAATAACCAGAAGAAACCAGACTAGGACAGCATATCTGTATGCAATGGTCAGGAAGGGTGAGAAGTTTGATCATGTGGTGAACAAGGCCGGAGAAATGCTCGGAAGTATCTCTCTTCCGCCTGAATACAAAATTGAATTCACTGGTGAGGAACTGAAAAGAAAGGAATCAATGTCAAATCTGACATTTGCGCTGATTCTTTCGCTTATACTTGTTTACATGGTTCTTGCGAGCCAGTTTGAATCTCTTCTTCAGCCCCTTGTAATAATGCTAACAATTCCTCTTGCAGCCGTGGGAACAGTGCTGACTTTCTTCATTCTTGGCAAGTCGCTTAACATGATGGCCTACATTGGAATAATAATGCTTGCAGGCATTGCGGTCAATAATGCCATAATCCTGATCGACCGCATCAATCAGCTCAGAAAGGAAGGGATGCAGGTCATTGATGCTGTCGTCAATGCAGGAGGTCAGAGAATCCGTCCGATCTTAATGACCAGCCTCACCACAATCCTTGCTTTACTGCCGCTCACTGCCGGAATCGGAGAAAGTGCATCACTTCGATCCCCTATGGCCCTCGCAGTTATCGGAGGTCTTGTAACCTCCACAGTTCTTACACTTGTATTGATACCGTGCGTCTACCTGATCCTGACCAACGCAGGAAAAAGGTATAAGAACGGATGAATGGAATCTGAACAATTTCTATAGTAACCTTCATGGATTTTGTTATAAAAAGAAGCACTCTCATCAGCATGTTGTTCCTTGGAATAACAATGCTCGGAATTGTGTCGTATAAAAGACTTGACCTTGAACTCTTTCCGAACGTCCAGCTTCCCACACTCATAGTTCAGGTTGCCTCTCCATTCGAAATGGACCCTTCATACATCGAAACACATGCCGTAATTCCTGTCGAAGGTGCAGCCGGATCGCTTGAAGGAATTGAGAAAATAGAATCAAACATCTATTCCCGGTACGGAACCACTGTCATTTATTACAATCAGAAAACCGATCTGAAACTAGCCTATCTGAAGCTTCAGGAGAAGATAGATATAGTAAAAAAGAGCCTCCCCGAGGGTTTTGTGGCAAATGTGATCAAAATCGACCTTGAACAGATGACTAACCAGTTCATGGAAATAGAAGTGAGGGGTGAAGGAGGAATTGACAGGATAAGAAATATTACGGACAAGGTTGTAAAGCCAAAACTCGAAAACATCGACGGTATTGCAGGGGTACAGGTTTATGGAGGCCAGGAGAATTCTGTTGAA
>JABUEV010000287.1 GCA_013314865.1 Bacteroidales bacterium
AAGAAACTGAGTTTTCATCAAAGTTTAGTCCTTTCATAAACTCTGGAAACATTTACAGACTGGCTGACGAATTTAACCTGGCTTATTCACATATTGAAGCCAACGGAAATCCGAAAATTGTCTTTCTCGATCTTGCACTTAAAGTAACAAGGCTAATCCATATTCAAAACAACACCTGATTTTTGAAGCCTAAGCATTATTTCACTATTTTCGCAGATTATTAGAGTTCATAACCGGATTATGACAGAAAACGAAGATTTGCAGATACAACATGACGACGAAAGTGTTTTGCCCGATATCAGATATAAGCCAGGGTTAAATAAGCTTGATTCATTCAACTGGCTGAGGGATATCCCGTGTACTTACTGTGATGAAGACATAGTGGAAGTCCGGTTTAAGAATACCCGTAAAGGATTTTACCGGAATGTCAACAAACTTAAACTTGAGATTGGTGATATTGTTGCTGTTGAAGCCTCTCCCGGTCATGATATTGGAAGAGTATCGCTGACAGGTCCTCTTGTTTACCATCAGATGAAGAAGCTGAAAGTACAGCCGTCCACAGAGGATTTGAAAAAAATTTACCGTAAAGCAAAGCCTGTCGACATCCAGAAGTGGGAAGAGGCAAAAATGCTTGAAAAGCCCACTATGTTAAGATCCAGGAAGATTGCCGAGGATCTGAAACTTGATATGAAGATCGGGGATGTGGAATACCAAGGAGATAAAACAAAAGCCATTTTCTACTACATAGCTGATGAAAGGGTTGACTTTCGCCAGCTTATAAAAGTTCTGGCTGAAGAATTCAGGGTAAGGATTGAAATGAGGCAGATAGGGGCCAGGCAGGAAGCAGGCAGAATTGGCGGTATAGGACCTTGCGGAAGAGAGCTCTGCTGTTCAACTTATATCACTAATTTTGTGTCAGTTACGACTACTCATGCCAAATACCAGGAACTTACCCTTAATCCCCAAAAGCTTGCCGGACAGTGCAGTAAACTTAAATGCTGTCTAAATTTTGAATTTGACTGCTATGCTGAGGCGCAGAAATTATACCCTCCGCGTGATTTGCCTCTTGAGCTTTCCGACAAAACAATCTATTTTATGAAGATGGAGGTCCATAAAGGCATTTACTGGTACTCTTCAAATCCTTCATCCCCTACAGACTTTATCTCAATTCCCGTTGAAACGGTAAAAGAGATTCAGTCACTTAACAAAAAAGGAATCAAACCTGAATATCCCCCAAAATCATCCGATGCTTCAGGCTTCATGGTTGTGGATCAGGATTTGCTGAAGCATAACAGTCTGACTCGTTTTGATGAGCCGCAGGGGAAAGAACAGAAACATGCCGGAAAAAGAAAAAAGAAAAGATTCAATGACAGACAGAAAAATTAAAATACTCCCTTCCATTTATCTTCTTTTTGTAGGACTGCTTATGACATCATGTGCAGGAAACGTTGTTTTTACTGATTCGGTTGCCATGCCTGACAATACCTGGAACCTCGAAAATCCGGCCATATTCAGGGTTCCGGTCGACGATACAACATCTAACAATAATATAAATTTTACCATCAGGGCAGGATCATCTTATCCTTTCAGAAATTTGTACCTCTTTGTAAGTACCACTTCTCCTGAAGGAAAGATTGTAACCGACACATTGCATTATTACCTTTCAAATGAAAAGGGTGAATGGTACGGCAAAGGCTCCATGGATATTCATGAGATCAAGCTCAACTATAAAACAAATGTTTTTTTCCCTGTAAGAGGTATTTACGAGATAAAAGTCCAGCACGGAATGAGAACAACCGGGCTGAAAGGTGTGTATGACTTTGGCATAAGGATAGAAAAAACAGGTAAATGATACGCAGAGGTGGGTAAGAACAAGATTGCGAAATGGGCTGAATTGGAGACATTTCCAAATGTCATCCAGCCTGAGGTCTCATCAAACCCTGCAGAACACAAAGTAAAAGGAAACTGGCACAGGCTGATATTCGGGAATCCCAATCCGATTACTCTTGAACTTGCTTGCGGCAAAGGGGAATATACCGCCGGCATGGCTGAAATGTATCCGGATAGAAATTTTATCGGAATCGATATAAAAGGTGCCAGAATGTGGAAAGGAGCCAAAACCGTTAATGAAAAACAACTTAAGAATGCTGCATTTCTCAGAACAAGAATAGAATTCCTGAATCTTTATTTTGCTGAAGATGAGGTTGACGAAATATGGATCACATTCCCCGATCCCCATGTCGCCAGGAGAAACTCAAACAAGCGGCTAACCTGCCCATGGTTTCTGAATATGTACAGGGGAATAATGAAACACAACGGAATTGTACACCTTAAAACAGATAATGAAGACCTTTTTAATTACACAAGAACTATTGCATTGAAAAATGGTCTCGAAATAATCAGTGAAACTGTTAATCTGTACTCGGATAAAGCAATCCTTGAAAATGACCCTCTCTATTCTATCAGAACTTACTATGAGGAAATGTTTATAAACCAGGGTTTGACAATAAAATATATCTCATTCCGCCTTGACAGGAATAAAATAATCAAAGAGGATGCCGGCCAGAATAAAATCAGATAAAAAGGATTTCTTCAGTCAGGTTTACGAGGTTACAAGGCAGATCCCGTATGGCAGGGTGACTTCCTACGGAGCCATTGCTAAGTACCTCGGGACAGCAATGTCAGCAAGAACTGTTGGATGGGCACTTAATATGAGTCATGCAAACCCGGAATTCATCCCTGCCCACAGAGTGGTAAACAGGAACGGAATATTGACTGGAAAACACCATTTCGGCAATTCAACAACAATGCAGCAGCTTCTTGAAAACGAAGGCATGATAATTGAAGATGACAAAATACTTAATTTCAGGGAAAAATTCTGGGATCCCTCTGTAGAATTGCCCTGACTTTTTGGTCTGTCCTTAAAAATGATTAAAATTGCAGGTTATTTTAATTTATTATAAATAAAAATTAAACCCAGTACACAAAGCAAAGTATCCGCAGTTTTAAATCGTAAATCAATAGGAACATGAACAAAGACAACAACATAAAGGAACGTGTAAAGAAGACACTTGAACGTATAAGACCTTACCTTCAAAGCGATGGAGGAGATATTGACCTTGTTGACGTGACAGAAGATCTGACTGTTAAAGTCAGGCTTACCGGTGCATGTCACGGGTGCCCGTTCAGCATGCAGACCTTAAAAGCAGGAGTTGAACAGGCGATAATGAAGGAAGTGCCTGAAATAAAAAAGGTTATTTCTGTCTGATTCCGTCCTGAATTTTATTTTTAAACAGTAAATACTATACTTTGCTGTAATAAGTTTATAGTATTAAATACTGAGTATTGCACTCAATAAAAAAGATTTACATAATAATCCTGTTGACAGGGATTTCTCTGGCTCTTTCGGATTGTTCGGTTGAGAAAAATACCGGAGCAAGCAGATTTTATCACAGCCTTACTTCACGTTACAACATATACTTCAATGGTTATGAAAGCTTCAAGGCAGGCCTTGCAAAGATAAATACAAGCTACAGCGATGATTTTTCTGAACTTCTGCGGGTTTTTGAATACAGCGATCCTTCAACTGCATCAATGTGTTCATCCGATATGGAAAAAGCTATCCAGAAAGCATCGAAAGTTATTTCCCTGAAATCGATATCTGCAAGACCGGAGCCCGGGAAAAAAAGAGAAATCAGCGAGACAGATAGACGTTTCCTTGAGCAGAAAGAATATAATAAATGGGTTGATGACAGTTATCTGCTGATAGGAAAAGCACGGTTCTACAGGCATGAATTCGATGAAGCTGAGTCAGTATTCAATCACTGCATCTCCGAAGCGAACGATGAGAATATAAAGACTGAGGCGATGATCTGGCTTGCCAGGATAGCAAACGAGAACGGGAATTACCGCGAATCAGAAAGAATCCTGAAGGAGATAGAGGAACGTCCAGCAATGAATCGTTCACTGAAGGCGATGTTCCATACCACAAAAACCGACCTTTATCTCAAGCAGGAAAAATACAACGAGGCTGCCGGATCTTTGTCGGAAGCTCTTAAATTCATTTCAGGGAAACGTACAAGGTACAGACTTACATATCTTCTTGCCCAGCTGTATGAAAGAGATGGCAACAGTGCAATGGCCACATCCCTCTACAGAAAGGTGATTAAAATGAACCCGCCTTACGAAGTGGAATTCAACGCAATGATAAACATAGCCGGTATATTTGACATTAATTCCGGTAATCCTGAAGAGATAAGAAAAGATCTTGAAAAAATGCTCAGGGATTCAAAGAATGCTGATTTTA
>JABUEV010000288.1 GCA_013314865.1 Bacteroidales bacterium
TGGTAATACTCTTCCTCCCTCAGAATTGAACCGTTGTTGTAATACCATTTCCAAAGACCATCAGGTCTTCCATTGTTGAAAGAACCTGTTTGTTCAAGATTCCCTTCCTCATTATAGAATTTCCACACACCTGTGCGGCGGTTGTCAGTATATTGCCCTTCAGCCTTTATCTTTCCGTCGGGATAATAATCTTTCCACTGTCCGTTGTATCTTCCGGCCTCATCAACAATACCTTCTGACATCAGCAGGCCATTGTCATTGTATATGAATGAATTTGTTATCTTACCGTCAGTGCCATATTGCCTGTGAATACCAACGGGTACTCCGTTTCTGAACGGACCGCTGTAAACAAGCTTTCCGCCTTCATCATACCTGTTGACAATTTCTATATCAGATTCATCAGCTGTCCCTGATTTTACAAGAGATCCGTTTTCATAAAGCATTGTGGCAGTCAGTCTTCCTCTTATGTCATATTCTTTGTAATACCCGTGAAGCATGTCATCCTTATATGACATTTCTGTTTTTATGGTGCCATTGGCGTAAAATTCCTTCCACTCTCCCTGTTTAAGTCCTTTGCTGTCTATTCTGTTAATTCTTTCCCTGCTTATCAGAAAATCATTGTTATATTCAAGAAGTGTTATAACGTTTCCGTTTTTATCATATTCTTTCGACAATCCTTCTTTCTTTCCATTATTATAAGTAATTGTTTGCTGAATCCTGCCGTCAGGGTAATAGATATATGCTGTTCCTTCTTTTTTATCACCTGCAAAAAGCTCTTTTGACCATACATACAATCCTTCTCCTGGATCCTTTTTATACTTATAGTAATAACCATTTTTCTTGCCCAGAACATAATTTATTTTTTCGAGTGTATCACCTGTCTGATCGTAAAACACCCATACACTGTCAAGGAGAAAGTTTGTTCTTTTTCCTTCCGATTTTTTAACGCCGGTTACATAATAACTTTTCCAGAAACCTTCTGGTTTTCCGTTTTTCATATACCCTTCGCTTGAAATGACTCCGTTCGGATATCTGAAAACCTGATAGCCGTCCTGAATATTTGATTCATTCTGGCTTAATGTATAATTCTGCAAACCAGACAATATAAAGATTGCGACCAGTGCAAATGCATTTTTCATAATTCAGATTCCATATTTTTCCGATATTTCCATCATCCTTAAAATAGGTTTTCTTGCCCTGTCGAGAAGTTCTTTCTCTATAATTATTTCCGGCGATTCGTTTACAAGACAATTATATATTTTTTCCAGGGTGATCAGTTTCATAAAATTACATTCACTGCATCCGCATGTTGAGTCACGCGGCGGAGCCGGTATGAATACTTTATCCGGATTTGCCTTCTTCATCTGATGTATGATTCCAGGTTCAGTGGCAATTATGTAACTTTTTGAATTATCCTTTTTTGTATAATTAAGAAGTGCTGTTGTTGATCCTATATAATCTGCTATCATTCTAACCGGTCTTTCGCATTCAGGATGCACAATTATTTTGGCATCAGGATTCTGTGCTTTCAGTTCAAGAATTCTTTCAAGGGAGAATTCTTCATGAACGTGGCAGGCACCATCCCATATAACTATATCTCTGCCGGTAAGATTCAGCAGATAATTTCCAAGATTTCTGTCGGGAGCAAATATTATTTTTTCATTTTCAGGAAGAGATTCTATTATTTTAAGAGCATTTGAAGATGTGCATATAATATCAGACAGAGCTTTTACCCCAATATTTGTATTTACATATGTAATCACTGTCCTTCCGGGGTGCTTTTTTATGAATTCTTCAAAATCCTTTTCATCACATGAATCGGCAAGTGAACAGCCTGCATTAGGATCAGGTATAAGGACTTTTTTATCGGGCGAAAGGATTTTTGCAGTTTCAGCCATAAATTTCACTCCTGCAAATAAAATGATATCAGCATCATTTGCAGCTGCTTTCTGTGAAAGACCCAGGCTGTCACCAAGATAATCGGCAATATCCTGTATGTCTCCCGTCTGGTAATAATGAGCAAGTATTAAAGCATTTTTCTCTGATTTAATTCTCCTTATCTCTTCCGAAAGATTATATGTCTTCTCTTCTTTTTTCTTCATAAATCCCTATTCCTTCATCAAAACAATTGAGGTTATTAACATCATTATATTTTAAATTAAAATTTAAAAAATTCTTTTAATGATTTTAATATGCTGTTAATACTGTTTAAAATTAAATAAGTTTATTGTTGTTTTTTAAAGTATCATTATCAGATTAACAATTTATCAACCCGTCAAAAAATATGCCTGTTTTGGAAATCAGTCGTTTAAAGAAATAATTAACAATTGTTGAAACAAGCTTATTAGTGGCAGAAATAAAACAAATGTAAAGGTTTTATAGTTTAAAATTGGTTTATAATTGGTGTTAATTTTATTAAAACTATTTATCCCTTATTTAATTAGTTTATGTTAAAAAATTTAAAATCAGTAATGTACCATCCGGTATATTGATTAACGGTTATTTTTTCAACATTTGCAGAAAAAATAATCATTATAGTTTATAACATAATTTTAACTTTGGCAGGAGCATTTTTAAACAAAACTAATAAACGGATTTTAATTTAATTAAGAAGTGGAGGAATTAAAGAAAATTGCAATTGCATCTGATCATGCAGGATTTTACCTTAAAGAAAAGCTTATCCGGTTTCTTACAGCTGAAAGATATGAAGTAAAAGATCTTGGCTGTTATTCGCCTGATGCAGTTGATTATCCGGATTATGGTCATCTTCTGGCAAAAGTAGTTTCTGATGGAGAATATCCTTTAGGAATATCTATATGCGGAACCGGGAACGGAATAAGCATGGTAGTAAACAAGCATCAGAAAATAAGGGGAGCTTTATGCTGGAATGAAGAGATCAGCAGGCTTGCAAGAGCACACAATGATGCAAATATTTGTTCATTGCCTGGTCGTTTTATAAATGAATCGGAAGCGTGTCTGATTGTAAAAACTTTTCTTACAACTCCATTTGAAGGCGGAAGACATATTAAAAGAATTGCAAAAATATCAATGAAGACAGAGTGATATGCTTTCAAATTCGTGCAGATATGGTATTCGTGCTGTGATATACCTAGCAGGTCAGGGAGAAGGACGGCAGGTAACCGGAATAAAAAAAATTTCGGCTGATTTGAATTTGCCTGCGCCATTCCTTGCAAAAATTCTTCAGATGCTTGCCAGAAAAAAGATACTTAACTCTGTTAAAGGTCCTCACGGAGGATTCTCTTTGCTCAAAAAAGCCTCTGAAATAACTCTGGCTGAAATAATAAGCACTATTGACGGGGAAGAGGTTTTTACAGGATGCATTATGCATAACGGAACCTGCAGAAGTATCGACAGGAATATGAATCCTTGTCCCATACATGACGATTATTCAGGTATAAGAGCTGAGTTTATTGACCTTGTTAAGAACAGGACAATAGATGATCTGATAAAGAAAGCCAATGCATCAGATGAAATAGTTATCTGATGCCGGGTTTCGGGACAATCCTGGCAGTGAGACAAAACATTAAGGCAAGCACAATGCCGGCAGTGTTGAATACTACATCCATAATATCGGCATCACGGTTGGAAGTGATAAAAAGCTGAAGAAGCTCCATCAATACCCCTACTGAAAAAGGTATCAGGGCAACGAAAAACAATTGTCTTAAATTTTTTATCGAATATCTGTGTTCGGTTACTATTACTGCTGTGAGGAGAAAATACATTGCAAGATGCGCAAGCTTGTCCATGTAAGGTATGTCAGGAAATTTGTTGCCGTCAAAAGTTTCAGGACCTGCAAGGCTGAGAAATGCGTTAAGAAGTATTACTGCAATTGAGAAAATATTTTTGCGGATCATTGATTTAATTTGACGTAAAAATAATTATTTCAGTAATATTTAATTTATAAATTTAAAGGGTTGAATAAAACAGGATAATGGCTGGCATTTATATTCACATACCCTTCTGCAAAAAACTCTGTGCTTATTGTGATTTTTATCACATTCCTGCTCCGGAAGACAATACACCTTTTATCAAGGCTTTGCTTAAAGAAGCGGCTGACCGTTCAGGATATCTCGCAAAGGAAACAGTATCAACGGTTTATATCGGAGGAGGCACTCCTTCAGTCCTTTCTGTAAGCGAAATCCTTCTTATCCTTGACCGGCTGAATACTCTTTTTAGCATCGCTAAGGATGCTGAAATAACTGTTGAACTCAATCCTGATGATGTTCATAAAGACTATCTGTCAGGGATTAAAAAAATCGGTGTAAACAGGATAAGTCTG
>JABUEV010000289.1 GCA_013314865.1 Bacteroidales bacterium
AAGAACCCCCTTCATACCGGTAATTTTTGCAAAGATACACATCTGATTAATATAATATCTCTCCAAATTGGTTAATGGCATGTTTTAAAGCCGAAATTCAATATTGCTTATATTTGCAGAATTATTAAAAACATCCAAGAGAAATACCCGAAAAGGACTAGTCCCGGTATGATTCCTTAAACCTGTTTAAAGATGCCTGACGTGATAAAATTATTGCCAGACTCAGTAGCGAACCAAATCGCTGCAGGCGAGGTTATACAGCGTCCGGCCTCGGTTGTAAAAGAGTTGATGGAAAACTCAGTTGATGCAGGAGCAAAGGCAATATCGGTAATAATAAAAGATTCAGGCAGGACCCTGATTCAGGTTACCGATGACGGGACGGGAATGTCTGAGACTGACGCAAGGCTTGCATTTGAAAGACATTCCACCTCTAAAATCACTTCTGCCCAGGATCTCTTTTCAATCACAACCAAAGGTTTCAGGGGCGAGGCACTTGCCTCAATAGCCGCAGTCTCCATGGTTGAACTAAAAACCCGCAGGGCAGACGACGAGGCCGGCACTCTAATAATTATCAACAGCTCAAAGGTTGAAAAACAAGAACCCTGCAGTTGTCCGAAGGGATCCAGCTTCAGTGTAAAAAATCTGTTTTATAATACTCCCGCCCGAAGAAAATTTCTCAAATCGGAAAGCACTGAGATGAGGCATATTATTACTGAGTTTCAGAAAATCGCAATTGCCCACCCGGATATCAGGTTTACTCTTCATCACAACGACTCAGAAATTTATAATCTCATCCCTGCCAACCACCGACAGAGAATAATAGGTATTTTCGGAAAATCGATCAATAATTCCCTTATAACCCTTGACACAGTCACAAACCTTGTGACCATAAAAGGATTTGCAGGGAAACCTGAAAATGCCCGAAGAAGTCCGGGTGAACAATTCTTCTTTGTAAATAACCGCTTTATGAAACATCCCTATTTTCATAAAGCTGTCGTTGAAGCTTATCAGAACATCCTTCCCCCTGATACAGTTCCTTCATATTTTATTTTTCTCGAGGTTGATCCTTCAACTATTGATATAAATATTCACCCGACCAAAACTGAGGTAAAGTTTGAAGACGAGCGCACAATATGGCATATTCTCCTGGCATCAGTCCGGGAAGCCCTCGGAAGATTCAACATAATGCCGTCAATCGATTTTGATACGGATATCCCGCTCGAGATACCGGTCGGGCCGGCTTCACATACATTACCAAGACCTCCGGAAATAAAAATCAATCCAAATTTCAATCCCTTTGGAAATGAAGAAAATTACTCCCGGAAAATGTTTTTTGATGAGAAACTGCGTACCGCAGGCTGGGAAAAACTTTATCCTGACTCGGGGCAGTCGGTTACTGGCATCACTCTGCCGGAGCCTGAACGCAAGCTGCTGCAGATAAAGAATAAATATATTGTCTGCCCCGTAAAATCGGGGTTGATGTTTATAGATCAGAAAAGAGCTCATGAGAGAATTCTTTATGAAAGATATTTATCTGCCATGGCCGAGCCCAGATTTGCCAGCCAGGCTGAAATGTTTCCTGTGACACTGGAACTGAATCCGGCTGATTATTCCTTGCTTAAAGAAGTTGAGGCAGAATTGAGACAGATTGGCTTTTCAATTGTGTTTAAGGAAAACAATGAAATTACTGTGGCAGGTTTGCCCTCTGACAGTGAGTCATCAGATCCGGCAGGTTTAATCGAAATTGTAATTGAAGAATACAGGAGAACCTGTTCCGATCCGACTTCAGGAGCAAAGGAAAAGATAGCAGCTGCAATGGCCTCTGCATCAGCAATTCCATATGGAAGATCTCTCACAAGGGCAGAGATGGAGGATCTGTTCGATACTTTATTTGCCTGTTCGTCTCCCAATTATTCACCTTCAGGTAAACCGGCAGTTTTTATAATGACTCTCGACGAGATTGACAAGCGTTTTAAATGAGATTGTTATCTTTGAATTGCCAAACATTTTGAATTTTTTACTTTAATTCCCTTTGTTATGAACGGATACGGGAGAGGTTTGCTGGGATTGCCTCCGGTAGTCAAAAATATAATTCTGCTGAATGTTCTGATGCTTCTGGCAGACTTCGTTGCCAGAAATGTCCTTGGAGTGGATCTTACGAGGATACTGGGTCTTTATTACCCGAAATCAGAACATTTCATGCCCATACAAATTGTAACTCACATGTTCATGCACGGGGGCATCTGGCACCTGTTCTTTAACATGTTTGCACTTTACATGTTTGGAGGCATTCTCGAAAACGTCTGGGGACCGAGAAGATTTTTTGTTTACTATATGGTCTGCGGACTTGGAGCGGCACTGGTACATGAATCAGTTATAGCCATCCAGTACGGGAAAATAATGAACCAGATAGCACCTGATCAGCTTCAGCTGGTGATAGATGAAGGTGCTTCATATTTCAACCAGGGAAGAGTATTTTCTGAACCTACAATGAAAAGCTTGCAGATGCTGTTGAATGTGCCTACAGTAGGAGCTTCAGGAGCGGTGTTCGGGATTCTTCTCGCTTTTGGCGTGCTTTTCCCGAATACACAGTTAATGCTGTTATTTCCTCCAATTCCTATTAAAGCAAAATATTTTGTTGCAATTTATGGCGCACTCGAGCTCTATCTTGCTGTCACACAGCCAGGAAGCAATATTGCTCATGCCGCTCACCTGGGAGGAATGATATTCGGATACATTCTTATCCGCTACTGGAGAAAAACTACAAAAACGCTTTACTGATGGGACTCTGGTATGATATAAAAAGGCCTTTCAGAAACGGGTCTGCTCTTACCAGACTTATATACATCAACATTGTCATTTTCCTGTTTCTGACAGTTCTTGGAATCACAGGCTTCCTGCTTAAGAATCCTGACATACCATCTAAAGGCTTATTGTTCTTTTCAGTCCCGGCATCCCTGAAACTGCTTCTTTCACGTCCATGGACGCTGATCACTTATATGTTCACCCACAAGGATATTCTCCATCTTCTGTTCAATATGCTCTGGCTCTACTGGTTCGGCAAAATATTTCTTGAATACCTTGATCAGAAGAAACTTGTGGCTGTCTATCTGCTCGGCGGAATAAGCGGTGCACTGTTGTATATAGTATCTTTCAATGTTTTCCCGGCATTCACTGATGTCATCACAGAGTCAGTTGCCATTGGGGCTTCTGCATCTGTGATGGCAGTTGTCGTGGCAATTTCAGCCTATGTGCCTGACTACACTGTATATCTGTTCCTGCTGGGAAGGATAAAAATCAAATATATAGCCCTTGGCATCTTTATCCTTACCTCAGTAATGGAGTTCCCGGTAAACTCAGGAGGGAAGCTTGCACATATTGGCGGGGCCCTTTTTGGAATTCTGTACACGGCAAGCATAAGAAAAGGCAGGGATCCCGGGAAGTGGCTAAACAGCGTTATTGATGCTGTCGTCACGATCTTCAAACCCAGGAAAAAGCTCAAGGTCAGATATAAGCGGCCAGTTACTGACTACGAATACAACAAAGCCAGGGCTGATCACCAGGCAAAAATTAATGCCATACTTGATAAAATATCCAAGGGGGGTTACGACAGCCTCTCACGGGAAGAAAAAGATTATCTCTTCAGAGAAAGTCAGAAAAAGAACTAAGATTGAATCTGGGTCATTTAATGTAAAATTTCTGACCTGTCGTCAAAAAAAACATGAAAATTTCTTTTTTCTCCTTCAGCCTGAATAAATTCGCTCTTGCTAATGAAATTGATCCGTGAGAAAATTAGTATATAAAGCATTTCTCTTTTCTAACATTTTAGCCGCTGCAGCGCTGATTTTCTCATACCTGGCAGTTCATATAAGCCCTGCAAAAGTTACATTGCCATCTTTTTTTGGACTTGCATATCCTTACTTGTTATTGCTAAACATTATTTTCATTTTGTTCTGGGCAGTAAAACTTAAACTGGAACTCCTTATTTCTCTTACAGCCATTGTCGCCGGCATTAATCATTTTTCTAATTACTTGCAGTTATCAAGGCCAAAAGGTGACAAGACAAATTCCTTTTCTGTGCTGAGTTACAATATTAGATTATTCAATTATTTTGAGGGACCCGGAACAGGTAACTCGGAAAACAAAATCATAGAATTTCTTAAGGTTAAAAATCCTGATATAATATGCCTTCAGGAATTTTATCTTACGGGTTCTCCTGCCCAGAAAGAAAAATCACTTAAGAATGCACTTGGTGGTGACTACTTTTCACACCTTAAGGTCTTTGGCAGTGGCAAGAAC
>JABUEV010000290.1 GCA_013314865.1 Bacteroidales bacterium
GTCTGGGTTTTAATGTAAGGGATCTTTTCGAAAATCTTGTTTGCCTGGAAATGGAACCATGCCCTCAGAAACTTAAGCTCAGCTTCAATCTGCTTCGCCCTTGTTTCATTTACAGGGTTGGCGCTTTTCTGAGTTTCCCAGAGGAATTCGAGGGCAACGTTTGCACGGGCTACACCATCGTAGCATGCGTTCCACCTGTTTTCGAGATAGGGGTTGTTGGGCAGAGCCTCATATCTCTCGAGCAGGTTGAAGTTACTCTGGTCACCGGCAGAGGTGCCTTTGTATGCATCGTCGGAACAACCGCCTGAGTATGTCCAGTCGCTTGTCATTGCAGCACCGAACATTGACTGGTTACCGTTCTGCATCCTTTCATAAACACCTATTACCAGAGCTTCGATACCTTCAGGTGTCTGAATCACTGATCCGGCTGCAACACCTGGAGGTTCCTTGGTCAGAAACTCGTCACTGCAGGAATATATCATCAAGAGGCTTCCGAGAAGCACAGCAACTGATAATAATTTAACTGATTTTTTCATATTTAACTGTATTAATTATTCATAAAATAGAATTACAGGCCGAATGTGATTCCGAACAGATACTGTTTTGGAGTAGGCCATGCGCCGGAGTCGATACCCATATTAATACCTCCGCCTGATATTTCAGGATCAAGACCGGGGTATTTGGTGATTGTAAACAGGTTGGATGCCTGGAAGTAGAGCTGAAGTGTGCTGAACTGGTTCTTCAGAAGTCTGTTGAAGTCGTAGCCTAACCTGAACGACTTCATACGCAGGAATGATCCGTCTTCCAGGAAAGCGGTTGAAGGTTCCTGGTGAGGTGTGTCATTCTGGTAGATTTTTGGCATTGTAGCGTCAGCATTGTTTTTCAGGTAAGGGCTTCCCCAAGATTCATACAGCCTTCTCTTGCTCTTCCCTGATTCAAACTGGGTGTAGTCGATGAAACGGCTTACATAGTTAACAATTTCGTTGCCAACTGATGCATAGAGTGTGGTTGTAAGGTTGAATCCCTTATAACCCAGGTTAAGGCTCAGACCGGCAGTGAAGTCGGGGTGAGGTGAACCAATATATGTACGGTCGCCTGCATCAATATAGCCGTTGCCATCCACATCTTTGTATTTGAAGTGACCGGCCTTGTTGTATGTACCGGTGGCGCCGAATGCTTTTGGCCATGCTGCAGCTTCTTCATCCGACTGGAAGATTCCTTCTACAATATATCCGAAGAATTCAGGGAATGCTCTTCCTGTCTGGGTCCTGGTATAATACTTTTCACGGTAACCGCTTCCCTGATAGAAGTCAGTTGCAACGTCGGTCAGTTTTGTCAGCTCATTTTTGTAATGAGATACAACGAGATCGGCGCTGTATGTAAAGTCTCCGCCAAGTGCGCTGTTGGCATACCCCAGGGTTAAGTCAAACCCGGTGTTCTTCATCTCCCCGATGTTTATTGAAGGACGGGATGCAGTACCGAGCACCAAAGGCAGCTGTTTAGGGTAGAGCATATCCTTTGTCGTTCTCTGCCATATATCAAGGTTAAGGTTAAAGTTCTTGAGCAGAGTAGCATCGATACCGATATTTGTCGTGGAGGTTGTTTCCCACTTCACGTCAGCATTGCCAAAAGTTGACTGACGGAAGCCGGTACCGCTGAATGATCCGTTGGCACCGCTCATACCATAGCTGGCATCACCTTCACTGTAAGCAAACTGTGTATATGGGTTGTAGTTGCCCATGCGGTCGTTACCTACAACACCGTATCCAAGACGAAGCTTGAGTTCGTTCAGCCAGCTCTTAGTTGAAGCCATGAAACCTTCCTCTGAAATTCTCCACCCGAATGAGAATGCCGGGAATACACCGTATTTTGTATTGCCGAAACGCGATGAGCCATCACGCCTCAAAACTGCTTCAAGCAGATATTTATCAGCGAAGCTGTAGTTGATACGTCCGAACATTGAGAACAGACTGTATTGACTGTATGAGTCGGAGTTGGCAATACTACGCAGACCGGTATTCAATGAAAGATAGTTAACATCCTTGAACGGATATTGCTGTCTGCTTGCTGCCATATACCAATAATCATCATCATATGCTTCAGATCCTACTATGGCTTTGAAGTTATGCTGACCCACGAGGAGGGAATATTCTGCAGTGTTAGTCCAGGTCCAGTTAAGTCCGCCTCTCGCATTTATGGAGAAACTGTCATAGGTGCCTCTTTCAGCGTGTGCAACTTCAACATAGGTAATGTCCCTGTCGCGTCTGCCGTACTGGTTGATCCCAATCTGAGTCTTAAGGGATAAGCCTTTGATAATATTAAATTTAACAAATGCATTACCACTAATGCTCATGGTTCTGGCAAAGTCATACTGGTTCTTGTCAGCAAGAAATACGACGTTTTGGGAGTTACCCATGGCCGTAGGTCTTGACCCTGCGTAGGTGTAACCTGATTCATCGTATACAGGAACTATAGGAGGCATTCTGTATGCCCAGGACACAAGTGACGATTCTGAATTATCTCCCTGGTGTCCATAGTCATCAGTGTATTGAACGCCTACAACTGATCCGATGTCAATCCATTTGGCCGGTGATGATGCAACGTTCACACGTGCATTGTAGCGTTTGAAGCCGGTCCATTTGAAAATCCCTTCTTCATCGGTATATCCTAGCAGAAATGCATAGGTGGTATTCTGTGAGCCTCCGGTTACATCAACCGTGTACTCCTTGAAGGATGCATTTCTTGTGGCTTCACCAAACCAGTCGGTACCCGGGCTTGACCTTGTTATGAGGTAAGTGTCATCACCATCCTCGATTGCAAGCTTGTTGTCATACAATGACATGTCTGCACGCGGATCACCTTGTGGTGCTGCAGTCGGGAATATGTAATACGGTATTACAGGAGTAGCACCATTTCCAAACTTGGCATGACTATAATTTGTTATATTGGCATTTTTTGCCTCGAGCCAGAGCATTTCAGCCCACTCCTGTGTGTTCAACAGATCATAGAATTTACCAGGCTTATTGATACCTTGCCTGACATTTACGTTGAAAGAAATTTTCTGATTCCTCTTGCCCCCTTTGGTAGTTACAAGAACAACCCCGTTTGCAGCCCTTGCACCATAGATTGACTGTGCAGCAGCGTCCTTCAGAATAGTGATTGACTCCACATCATTTGGTGAGAAGGTTCCTCCTATAACTCCGTCAACAACGTAAAGAGGGCTGGCATCGTTGATTGTTGTGATACCCCTGATTCTTATAGTTGAACCTTCACCCGGGGTGTGCTGGTTTAGGATTGACACCCCTGCAACCTTACCCTGGAGACGTGTGATGGGGTTTATTGCAGCACTCTCGGCAAGAGCAGCGGCATTTACTGTCGATACCGAACCGGTAAGAGATTTCCTGGCCTGGGTTGAGTACCCCACAACTACTATCTCATCGAGAGCAGAAACGGCCTCAGCAAGTGTGACATTAATTGTGGAGAGCGGCCCGACCGTTATCTCCTGCGGTACATAGCCGATAAAGCTGAACGCAAGAACCGACCTTTCAGATGCAACGTTAATAGTGTAGTTACCGTTTGCGTCTGTAATGGTACCATTTATGGTTCCCTTTTCAAGAATATTCACTCCTGGCAAAGGATTGCCGGCAGCATCAGAAACCTGTCCGGTAACTCTTTTCTGCTGCATATCGCCTGGTGTCAGATTGCCCTCATCAGGCATGTTTGCGAAGGTAAGTGCAGGGAGCGTTCCCAGCAGTACCATAATTACCAGGAGTTTTGAAAAAACCTGTGAAATTCTTTGTATCATACTACTTAGGTTAAGTTGATTAAGATTTTAATTATTTATTTGTGTAACCTTTTAGATTAATAGAACTCAGGAGTTACTACTCCCTTCTGGTAGATTTACATTTTTCATCATTTCATCATAGGCATTCATTTTTTTGGAGTTAGTATTAGGGTTAACTTATATTGAATTCTTTAATTGCTTGAAAATCTGATTAATAGCATCATAAAAATTTAAAAAGGCCTGGCATGCCACTCAAATAAAAGAAAACATAGTTTTTCTTCAAAAACATAAGATCTTACTGTCCAGATTGTTAGGTTACAGGGTATAGTTTCCATTCCAAATTTATCTATTTTTTTCTTAAACTGTCAATAGAAAAAATCAATTTTTTATTAAAACCTTATTAAAAAAATTTATTCTTTTTTTAAATGAGCTTCTTTATTTTATTTTTGACAGTGATTATCAGTAATATTAACTTGGCCTTCTATCTGTCACAACTGGGCTGA
>JABUEV010000291.1 GCA_013314865.1 Bacteroidales bacterium
ACCTTGAATTCATCTTCAAAAACAGGATTCATGTGGGAATAGCCACCCATGACAAACCACTGGTAGAAGGTGCCTACAAACTTATTGAAAAATATAAAGTTCCTTCACATCTTTATGAGTTTCAGATGTTGTACGGGGTGACTCCCAAGCTGAGAGACAGCATAGTGGAAAAAGGTCATTCAATGAGGGTATATGTTCCGTACGGAAAGGACTGGTTTGGATATTCAACACGGAGACTGAAGGAGAATCCGAAAATGGCCAGTCATATTATCAAGGCTATATTCTACAAAGGATAATGTTGACGGAGTGACTGAGTGACGGAAGGACGGAGGGACGGAGAGACAAAGGGACTGAGAAACTGAGAGACTGAGGGACAATGGGACTTGAACGATAAATGCGAAACGATAAACCCGAAACCCAAAACCCGAAACGGTAAACCCGAAACGCGAAACCGTTAAGGCAAACCTCAGAAAATTAAGCACACAACACAGGATTCAAGGTACAGGATTTACTTCACTATTCTTTAACTTCTCAATATATTTCCTGTGGATTTGATTTATTTCCTGTTGTGTAAGTCCTGATTTCATTGCAGGTGGCGGCTGAGGAAATCCATTCAGAAGCAAATAAGCTGCTGGGATGAGCATTAACGGGCTTAATCCTACAATTCTGTCGGAAGGAATACCTCCTTTTTCGTAAGCATCAATTTTCTGTTTCTGCCTGAGAAGTTCATAATTTGAAGAAGGATCTCCGAGCGTGCTTAGGCTCTGTCGTCCCTGGTAAGCCGATACGGCAAGGTTGAACCTGGCATTTTCAGTTTCAGGACTTGCCTCTGTCTTTGGTGAAAACAATTCTGATCTAATATTCATCAGACGGGGAGTTATTATTACCTCTCCTGCAGTCAAAGTGTCGGTGTGTAGATAAACACCTGCAATAAACTCCTTTCCCGAAAGTGTGTCGCTGATTATCAGACGGGCTGATTTATAGCCAAGATTACTGAATATGAGCGTGTCACTGCGGCTGACACGCAGGCTGAAAGATCCTTCGGAATCACTCATGAACAGCAAATGCCTGTTTTTTGTGATCCTTGTATCCGGAAGCGGTTTCAGGGTTTTGGCATCGAAAACCACACCGCTGAAAACTAAACCCGCATTTACATAACTTTCCTGGCTGAAGACCTCTTCAGCAAAAAGAATATTGATAAACAGCAAAAACGCGAGTCTGGCAGTAAAACTCATTCGAAACTTATAATCAGATCGTCAAGAGATCTTTTTGGAACATGATGAACCTGGTTGTCGTCTCTCCAGTACTTAAAATCTTCACCTTTCAGATCTTCAATGACCACTTTTTCCACAGGCTTGCCTAAGGCCAGGACCAGGAGTATTTCATATTTTTCGGGAATATTAAGGTCGGCTCTGAGCTTATCTTTCTTTATTGATGCAATCATGCAACCTCCCAGTCCCAAGTTTGTTGCACCCAGCATTATGGTCTGGGCAGCTATGCCGGAATCGACCCCGAATGAACCGGTAATGGCAGTGTCTCCGAGGATAACAATATATGCCGAAGGTCTTTCTCCTTTTGCGGGTCCTCCCCATTCTTTGAGATAACCGGCCCATGCAAGCGACGGGAAAATAAGATCACATTTTTTCCTGCTGTTGCAAAGAATATATTTCAGCGGCTGTCTGTTGGCTGCCGAAGGAGAGAGCCGAGCAAGGTTTACCAGTTGCCTGAGGGTTTCGGTATTTACCCTGAATTCTTCATCAAATCTTCTGTATGATCGTGTCTTAAAAACAAGGTCTTCAAAATCCATCCCGGAGAATGATTAGAATATTTTTTATTGTGAAAAAAATAACACTAAAATCTTTCTTCAATTACTTTCCAGTCGATCAGTTCCCAATAAGCTCTGACGTAATCTGCACGTCTGTTTCGGTAGTCAATGTAATAGGCATGCTCCCATACATCGCAGGTCAGAAGCGGTTTCAGGCCTTTTCGCAGGGGATTGCCTGCGTTTGACTCCTGCGTTATCTGGAGAGTGCCGTCATTGTTTTTAACAAACCAGGCCCATCCTGATCCGAACAGGGTAACTGCAGCCTTCATGAATTGTTCCATAAAATTGTCAAAGGATCCGAATGAAGACTCAATGGCCATCAGCAATGCACCTGAGGGCTTTCTCTTTCCATCTCCCGACATTGACTCAAAATAAAAAGTATGGTTCCATACCTGGGCACCGTTATTGAATATGGCTCCCTCTGCCTTTCTGACTATAGTTTCAAGATCAGCATTTTCGAATTCTGTGCCCGGAATAAGATTGTTAAGGTTGTCAACATAGGTCTTATGATGCTTACCATGGTGGAATTCTAACGTCTCCATGCTTATAAAGGGAGACAGGTCTGTGAGATCGTAAGGCAGTTCCGGAAGTAAAAAAGGCATAGCAAATTATTTTTAGTTTATATTCAGGCTGTTAGAAAAATATCTGTATTATTTTTCAAATTTACAACAATTGGTTTAACCTTGCTCAAAAGATTTCATTAAAAATATTAAAGTTCAGCTCAGGTAGCACCCCCGATTCAGAGCCTATACTGAACAGCTCACTCAATGCCTTTCTCCCTTTCTGACCAAGATCCAGGGTAAAGTCATTTACATATAACTCAATGTGTTTTCTGACAATCTCTGGAGAAGTCTCCCTTGAATTGGAGGTAATGAAGTCCAGTGAAGCGTCCGGGTTTTCAATCGCATATTCAATACTGCGGCGTATTATCCTGTTTACCTTTGCAGAAATCTCAGGGTGAACAGACCTTTTTATTGCAATATTACCAAGCGGCACTGGAAGCCCGGTCAGCTTCTCCCAGTATTCTCCCAGGTCAGCCAACTTAATCAGACCCTTAGTTTCATAAGTAAACCTTGTTTCATGGATCAGAATGCCGGCATCAGCTTTATTATTCAGCACGGCCTCCTCAATTTCGGAAAATAAAAATTCGCTTTTGTTTTTTGCAGCAGGATATGCAATACTGAACAGGAGATTTGCAGTGGTGAGCCTGCCTGGAATAGCAATCCTGAAATTATTTATTTCTGAAGGTTCAGGAGATTTTTTTGCAACAAGAAGAGGTCCGTTTCCGTAACCCAGTGCACTTCCGGAATCAAGTATCAGGTATTTATCTGCCACCCATGCATAAGCATGAGTGCTGATTTTAGTGATGTCAGCGTCGGCATTGAAAGCTCTCCTGTTCAGCTCCTCAACATCTGCAAGAGACCATTCAAACTCAAGTCCTTCCCTGTCAATCAGGCCATGAATCATTGCATGAAAAATAAATGTATCGTTAGGGCACGGTGAGAAGCACAGTTTTAATTTCATGGCATTTCCGGAATTAGCAGGAGTTCATGCAAACTATATGAAAGACTGGCAAGTGCTGAACTGATATCCCATTTCTCACGCCTGCCTGGTGTTATTCTGTTTGATATTGACCTGAGCGAAAAAAAAGGTATCCGCATGACCGAACAAATGTAGAAAAATGCAGCCCCTTCCATTGTTTCAATATCAGGATTATACTTTATGACATATTTTGAAATAGTCTCAGCTGAACCTGAAACGGTATTTACAGTGATTGCCCTCACCTGCCTGTATCTCTTCGGTATCCTCGATAAAATCAACGGATCAGAATGAATCCATCCATTTTTGAAGGGTTCTTTTTCAGGATCACACAGACCGGCTTCGAAAAGTGTAATAAATCCAGAATCAGTTTCAACTCCCATGTCGGCAAAACAGTCAGCTTCAGGAATTACAACATCACCTGTCTTCAGATCATCCCTGAAACTTCCTGCAATTCCAATATTGATTGCCAAAGAGGGGAGCCTATTCTGTGAAAGCCATTGCTGCATTTTCCATGCTGTCATTACAGTGCCTACTCCTGTAACAAGCACGGAAATATCCAAACCATGAAACCTGAAGCAGTTATTATGAGGCTTCAACCCTTCAATGCTTTCAACTATTCCTGCTTCAGCATCCGTAGCTGACACTATCAGAATCGTCCGGGCCATTTAGTCTGAGAAATTTTGACAACATAAATAACAAAATAAATATATTGTTTTTACAAATAAAAAGATCAATTTTGCAGGCTGATTCAATACGTTGATGCCTTATGATTTATCTTACCCGAAGGGAACGTTTCTGTGCTGCTCACAGGATGTTCAGGCCTGAATGGACAGATGAAATTAATTCCAGTGTTTTTGGCAAATGTTCAAATCCCATGTGGCATGGACACAATTATGTTTTATT
>JABUEV010000292.1 GCA_013314865.1 Bacteroidales bacterium
ACCAGGCATCGGCTGACCTGATTCATCCTTAACTACTCCGGAAACAACCAGTTGCTGTTCTCCTGTAGCTACATTGTCCGGCCATGAAGCGAAAATATCCACAGGACCGGACAAAATTGCAACCAATAGAATTAAAAAAACTACTGACTGCTTTTTTATCCCTGAGATATGATCAGGAATAGTAAAGAATACTTTTTGCTTCATAGGTAATTTGGTTAATTAGTTATGAAATTTAAAGATTAATGTGTTGTAATATAAGCATTTAGATATTCCAACTTAAAATGATTGAACTTAGATTTATTATTGTTCCATAGGCATCCAGGTTTTAATGAGTAAGTAATAAAGGCTTTTATCAGTCTTTTCAAAAGCATCTTTTAAATCCTTTTAGATGAATCAGCAGAAGCAAAAATTTAACATACTTTAGCTTAAAAAACGTTAAATTTTTTGTCATAAATTTTAAATTTTCCGCCCCTTCAACTTCCTGAAATTTAACATTATAGTTTATTCTTATTTACATATTTAGTTATTTGATTATCTAAGAGAAGTATATACCTCACCCTTTTTGGCAAAGACCAATTAGATTTTAGAAAAGCCTATAAACCTGAAATTTATTCCTTCCTAAAGACTGCTGTTTCTGAATATCCTCTGTGCAAAATCATGCAGGGATTTTCTCCACACCTGCCATTCGTGAGCACCGGGAAAAGTTGCAAATTCCACTCTAAGTCCTTTTTCCCTAAATGTCTGTACCAGTCTCTTCGTCGGCTCTATCCTCGGATCCTGCTCCCCGACGGAAATATAGAATACTTTAAGCTTATTATTAAATTCAGCCGGGTTAGTTAATATTCCAGGAGTAACAGCTTCCGGATTAAACTCTGCAGTTCCCGGCTGGCGGGAGATTCCTCCGAAAAGTCCGGTGCTGAAAACTCCAACATGCCCAAACATATCTGTATTGCGCAGTCCGGTATAAAAAGCCTGTCCACCACCCATTGATAACCCTGCAATTGCCCTGTTCTCAGCTCCCGGCTTAACTCTGTAATTACTTTCAATAAAAGGTATGATATTATCAAACATCTCTTCCCTGAAAAGAGCCATAGCTTCATCATTGTATCCGCCGGATGCCATACCGGGCCTGGATACATTTCCGTTCGGAATTACAACTATCATAGGCACGGCCTTGTTTTCAGCTATCAGGTTATCCATGATAATTCCGGTTTTACCCTGCACTGCCCAGCCTCTTTCATCCTCCCCTCCTCCGTGTTGTATTTAAAGAACAGGATATTTTTCATTTAAAGATTTATCGTAACCCGGAGGGGTGTAAATATTTATGCTTCTCCATGTGCCCGTGGTTTTTGAAAAATATACCCTGTTTCTGATTTCACCATGAGGCACATCTTTTACTGCATAGAAATTCACTCCTTCTTCAGGGATGTCAATAGCACTCGACATCCTGCCCGTACCATAAAATGACTCACTCGCAGGATCGGAGACTCTGAAACCATTTATTATAAGCGAATAGTAGTGAAATCCCGGGTCCTGAGGATCAGTTATTACACTCCAGATTCCCTTTTCATCTTTCTGCATATCATATACTTTGCCCAAATCCACCTGGACTTTCCCTGCGTCGGGTGCAGTTACCCTGAAATATACCCTGCGGTCCTTAAAAATGCAGGGACAATCATTCGGCCTGATGTTGGTAGGAGCCGGTACAGAGCCTGCCGGGATAACCGATGCCTGTGAAAAGGCTCCCTGAACGGCTGTAAAATAAAGTATTAGAAACAGAGATCCCTGTTTTCCTAAAGTTATTTTTTTCGATTTAATCATTTTCCAATGAGACGTCTTTAATAAGCAATGTCAATGTTTAATGTTATTTCAACGGTATCTCAATTTGTGTGAGAGAATGAGCAGGAAAACTATAAACAATATTGTTTCCCTTTAACTTAATCTCTTTGTTTGTCACACTTACTGCGGGTTCTGTTTTGGTGCTTCTTGCAGTGAGCGATTTGCCGTTCAACTCCCTGACTGTTGCTGAACCTGTGAAAGCGCCTGTTTGCAAAACTATGTCTGACTGTATTGCATTAGTTTCATGCCGGTTTACAACATTCAATACAAGTACCTTGGCTTTTTCATTCAATACAGCCGTCACATCAAGGTAAGGTATGTCCTTAAATACATCATTGGAGTATTTTTCACAGCTTGTATAAACATCCAGTGCAGTTCCGTGACAATAATTTGAGTAAAGATAAAAAGTATTGTATGTGGCATTTTTATAGTCACCGTCAGGAGAATTTCCCACAAGGCTTGAAAGCATTGTTATATTTGCCATTTTTACAATATCTGCATTCCTGATAAATGAGTTTAGGTGCTGGGCCAGGACCAGTGCTCCGGTAAGATTGTCGCCTCCCCCAGAATATTCATCAAAAGAAATATAAACCGGTCTTTTTGATCCTGATTTCATCATAGCCTTGTATATCTGAGCCTTCACAACTGCTATCTTCCCGTCTATTTCCATTCCCAGCGACATCATTCCTGAAAAGCTCCTGTCTTGTCCGAGAACTTCTGTTGCATACCTGTGGACTGAGAGATAATCTATATTTCCGACCATATGGCCCAGCACATAGTCGTTCCAGTCAATCCAGCCGTTATCCGGGTTGTAATCAGATGCGCCGCATGCAATAAGCTTGACTTTTCTGTCGACCAGTTGTATTAATTTGCCGGCCTCCATGGCAAACTTGACATAATCTTCAGCACTCTTCTGTCCCATCTGCCATGGCCCGTCTATCTCATTGCCAAGAGCCCAATACCTGACATTGAAAGGTTTCTCATTGCCATATTTCCTCCTGAGATCTGAATAATAGGTGCCCTTCTCAACATTGCAATATTCAACCCAGTGTCTTGCCTGGTCAAGAGTACCTGTTCCTGCATTTATGCAGATAAAATTTTCGGCACCAATCAGGTTGCAGAGCTTTACATACTCATCCGTCCCCATATGGTTGGTTTCAACTTGGTTCCATGCAAGATCCTTCCTTGCCGGACGCAGTTCCTTAGGACCAATACCGTCTTCCCAGTTATATCCCGACACATAGTTGCCTCCAGGCCACCTGACCACAGGTATCTTGAGCTCTTTTACAAGCTGAATAAAATCCTTTCTGAAGCCATTTTCATCTGCAAATGGAGATGCGGGATCGTAAATACTCCCGTAAACAACTGTCCGGATAGGCTCGACAAAAGCACCATAGATATTTGAATCAATCGGACTTATCTTCCGGTCAATGTCAATCTTTATGACTGCCGTCTGCTGGGAAAAAAGTTTTTCTGATACGATAACTGCCATAACCAGGCAAACAATGAACAACACTGATTTTTTCATTTCTAAATAATTTTAGTCTCTGTAGTCGTATAACTGCTGTATGCATTTTAAAAATCCGTACTGCTTTTAAATGAAGCATCCGGGGAAAATACAGGTAGTATAAACTATCTGGGGAATTTTCTGAAAGAGAAATAATGTAAAGCTGGTTAGATAAATCTAACTAATTTTTAAATTGTATCCAGTCCACCTCAACAGGTTTATTATCTTTCAGCATTATGATAAAGTCGTGAACGCCCTTCTGGTATTTTGACACCTTTGAGCTGGTTGTGGTCCAGTTAGTCCCTCCCGGAATCTTTACTTCAGAGACCAGTGTTCCGTCAGCTCTGTCAAGTCTTATCTGGAGGGTGCCGCCTGTTTCTGATAATGCTCTGACCATGACTGTTTTAAGTTTTTTCTTCCCGAAATCAACAGCATTATACCTGATCCATGCATTCTGGTTCCCAAGGCAGGTTTTCCAGCCCTTGAAAGTATTCAATGTATCAATAAATGCGATTGAAGCTCCATTTTTGCTGATATCACTGTAACGGTCTGCTTCTATCTTTTGAAGAGCGCTTGTTAACCCAACACCTCGTAAAGTAGGTATTACTTTCCGAATGGTGCCGTCAGGATTGAAGAAAAGGCTGTCAATTCTTGCCGACCTGTTCTTGTCGAATTTAGGAGAATAATCATTATGATGATAAAACAGGTACCACTGACCATTATACTCAATGATTGAATGGTGGTTTGTCCAGCAGCCGGTCGGAGACTCATCCATGATGACACCTGTTACCTTGAATGGGCCCATTGGATTATCGGATATGGCGTATTCAAGCCTTTCTGTGTTGTTTTCAACATGCGGGTAAGTCATGTAGTATATTCCGTTTCTTTCGAAAAAATAGGGTCCCTCAACGAGGCC
>JABUEV010000293.1 GCA_013314865.1 Bacteroidales bacterium
CAATATCTTTACTTTTAATTTTTTTCCCCATTTTCCCCTAATTAGAGAAGTAAATTTAGTACTTAAAATTCAAACATAAACGATAATTTAGAAATAATTAACAATAAATATGATATTTTTATCAACAATGCTAAATTTTCTCTGTAAGGAATTTCAACCCCTGAACTCCTTCCAGGAATCAAAAGATATATTTATATATCTATCTTTTTGGAGGATTAATTCCTCTTTGCCTTGCAGCTTCTTCCAGTCTCTGCTGCCATTTAGATTTTTTTAAAGGCTTCTTTTTATTTTCTTCAAGGGTTGCTAAAACTTTAGAGGCATCTATAAATCTTTTAGATATTATATTCTGAATGTAGGTAAGTATGTTTGCCAGAAAGTAATAGTATGTCAGACCTGATGAGAAATTGTTGAGTATCAGCATAAACATTACAGGCATCATATATGTCATCATCTTCATTCCGGGCTGGTCACTGCTACCCGTTGAGCCTGTCATCTTCATTGTGATCAGGGTTGAGGCTGTCATCAGCAGTGTGAAAAGGCTGACATGATCACCATATATAGGTATTTTAAACGGTAAAGTCAATATTGAGTCATAGGTTGAAAGATCTTTAGCCCAGAGAAATGCTTCCTGTCTGAGCTCTATTGATACAGGGAAAAACCGGAACATTGCAAACAGGATAGGCATTTGCAAAAGCATCGGAAGACAGCCTCCCATGGGGTTAACTCCTGCTCTTTTATAAAGATCCATAGTAGCCTGCTGTTTCTTCATAGCGTCTTCTTTCCGCGGAAACTTTTTCCCGAGTTCATCAACAAGAGGTTTTAAAACAAGCATTTTAGCCTGCGACTGGTATGATTTGAAAGTAAGGGGAAGCAAGACTATTTTGATGATTATGGTAAGTATCAGAATAATAATCCCGTAACTTCCGATATACTTTTCCAGCCAGTTAAAAATAGGGATGATGACAAACCTGTTAATCCATCCTATAATGTTCTTGCCGAGAAAGACAAGTTTTTCGAGCTCAAGTCCTTCTTTTCTAAGCGTGGAAATATGATTAGGACCGTAATAGAGTTTCAGAGAAAGGTTGCTTTCTGTTGCCGGGTCAAAAGGAACGCCGAGTTCTGCAGTAAAATATCTCAGGTATTTTGGTGAATTGACTGTTCTTGTTGATGTAACGGATCCGTTCAGGAAAAACTCATTCGAAATAAGAACTGAAGAAAAAAACTGATCCTGAAATGCAACCCAGCTAAGCTTGGTTGTTATGTCAGTTTTCTCGAGCTCTTTGGTTGACCTGAGCCGCAATCCGTCAACGTCGTCCTGGTAATATTTAAATTTGATAGTTGTGTAGTTTTCTTCATTCTGACGTCCCTGCTCCTGCTGGGGGATGTACATTCTCCAGTCCAGCGTCAGACTCTTCTGGTTTGAAGCTATTACATTTTCAAGTGACCTGAATGCTATCATAAAGTCAACACTGTACTTCCCGGGGGCCAGAGTATATTTATATTCTATAAAGCCCTCCTCTCCTGCCTTCAATCGGAGGGTCACGCTTTCAGGCTGTGAAGAGACAGAAATATTCTTTCTTTCATCAACAGGGGTAAAATAGAGATTATTCGTCTGAATTGCCCTGTTATCCAGTGTAAAAAAATTAAAACCAAAAACCGTTGAGTCTCCACTGAACAGCACAAGGTCTCGTTTATCCCATGTCCTGTACTCCTTAAGGCGCACTGAATAGACTCTTCCGCCTTTTGGAGATATCTTCAACTCAATCTTATCGTTTTCAAGAGTGATCAAATCATCTGAACCCTTCATTGCATCTGAAAAAGCTCCCAGGCTAATTTCGGCAGTTGCAGTGTCTTTTGCTGGCAGTAATTCTGAGCCAGGTATCTGTGTTTTAGATGTTGTATCCTGTTCAACAGGTCGCGGTGCAAAACCAAGGATTTGGTTAATCTCATTAACCTTTGCTACTACCTCAGGCTTGTTTGGCTTAAACCTCAGGGCATTGATATATTCCGCCCTTGCATTTTCCATATCACCCCTGGCATATAGTGAGTCGGCAACCTCAATTATTTTTTCATAAGATTTGTTAAGCCGGCTGCTGTTGTATATGCTGAATGCGATAAAGATCAGGAAAATCAGCACCAGACCTGTAATTGTATTCTTATCCATTCTTAAATAGCTGTAAATTGTTTTTAATTCAACCTGTTTTTCCGATGATGGATGCTCTAATAAAACTGACAAAAAGAGGATGCGGATTTAACACGGTACTGCTGTATTCAGGATGAAACTGCACTCCTACAAACCATTTATGGTCAGGTATTTCAACAATCTCCACAAGATTTGATTCAGGATTAATACCCGCAGGGATCATTCCGTTTTTAGAAAAATCTTCAAGATACAGATTATTAAACTCATACCGGTGCCGGTGTCTTTCGATTACTTCAGTTTTGCCATAAGCTTCAAATGCTTTCGTCCCGCCGGAAATTTTGCACCTGTAACCGCCAAGCCTCATTGTCCCGCCTTTGTCAGTGACTCTTTTCTGTTCTTCCATCAGGTCGATTACCGGATATTTTGTTTTATGATCCATTTCTGTTGAATGTGCACCTTCAAAGTTGAGAATGTTTCTTGCAAACTCGATCACTGCGCATTGCATTCCCAGACAGATGCCGAGGAAAGGGATATTGTTTTCCCTTGCAAATTTTGCGGCATGGATTTTACCTTCAATACCCCTTGATCCGAAACCAGGAGCAACCAGTATGCCATCAAGATCTCCGAGGATTACAGGTGCATTGGTTTCAGTAATATCTTCTGAGTGAATGTATTGAATGTTTACATGACATTCATTCATAGCGCCGCTGTGGATAAGAGACTCATGAATTGACTTATATGCATCAGCCAGTTCCACATACTTGCCCACAATGCCGATTCTGGTGCTTGTTTTTGGATTTCTGAGCTTATGAAGAAAATCACGCCATTCAGAAAGCTGTGGCTCACTTTTCAGAGACAGTTCAAGCTTGCGGAGAACAGTCTGATCAAGCTTTTCATCCAGCATTTTCAAAGGAACCTCATAAATTGTTGATACATCAACCGACTCGATAACCGCATTCTCTTCAACATTGCAGAAAAGAGCAACTTTTCTTCTGACATCAGGAGTAAGGTTCTTAACAGTTCTAAGTACAAGTATATCCGGCTGTATACCGGCTTCCAAAAGTGCTTTGACGGAATGCTGTGTGGGTTTAGTCTTAAGTTCTCCTGAAGCTGAAAGATATGGTACCAGAGTCAGGTGAATTACAAGGCAGTTATGTGACCCCATCTCCCATTTTAATTGCCTCACAGACTCAATGTATGGCAATGACTCAATGTCACCAACAGTGCCTCCAATTTCCGTAATTACAATATCAAATTTATTGCCTGCACTTACAAGTTTAATCCTCCTTTTTATTTCATCTGTAATGTGAGGGATTACCTGGACAGTTTTTCCAAGGTAATCACCTCTTCTTTCCTTATTGATAACAGTCTGATAAATACGTCCGGTTGTAATGTTATTGGCCTGGCTTGTAGGCACATTAAGGAACCTCTCATAATGTCCCAGATCCAGATCGGTCTCAGCCCCGTCGAGTGTTACATAGCATTCACCGTGTTCGTATGGATTAAGTGTGCCCGGATCCACGTTTATGTATGGATCAAGCTTTTGTATTGTAACAGAGTATCCCCTCGCTTGAAGAAGTTTAGCCAGAGAAGCTGAAATAATACCCTTCCCCAGGGAAGAAGTAACACCTCCTGTAACAAATATGAATTTAACCTCTGCCAATTTAAGTAAGCATTAAAATAAAGAAGAAATTAATTTCATCAGTCATCAAGACCTGACTGATCAATCATTTTGACTTTTTCCTCAAGGGTTTTTATCATCTTCTTTGCATTTTCAATTTTTTCTTCCACCTCCTTTATCATCGTATCAGCATTTGATGATTTTGCAAAAAAGCCTATATTGTTTTCCCACAATACTATATCATTTTCGAGCTGTTTTATTTTGGCATAGAATTTTTCCCTTTCATTTCTCAGTTTCTTTGAGGCCTTAGGATTAGCTTTCAGGTTGTCCAGTTTGGTTTTGTATTTAAGCAGGCTTTTATCTTCATCAGCTATCTTAAGTTTATCAAATTCCTTGTTAAGGGCGTTTCTGTACCTGTTTGTAATTTCTTCCTTCCTGTTAAAAGGGACAAAGCCTATTTCGGTCCATCTTCTCTGAAGTTCCTTTAAACGT
>JABUEV010000294.1 GCA_013314865.1 Bacteroidales bacterium
TGCCTGACAAAGCCTGCTTTTCCGGTTAGAGATTTTGGTAAGCGTCTGGCTCTTACCCTTAATGTAGCCTTTGCCCAGTCCAAAATATTCCGGCGGCCGGTGATCGGACTATTGCATGCGCTTGTTTTCTGGGGCTTTTGTGTCATTATTTTCGGAAGCATTGAAATGGTAATAGACGGGCTGGCAGGTACTGATCGTATCCTGAAAGTTCTGGGCCCCGTATATGATGTCATAATTGCCGGAGGTGACATCTTTGCCCTTCTTGTTCTTGTTTCTATTATCATCTTTCTTATCAGGAGATTGTTCCTGCATATCAGACGTTTCGAGGGCATTGAAATGAAGCGGAGATCACATGTTGACGCAAATATATCCCTCACTCTCATCCTTCTTCTGATGATATCACTGCTGGCCATGAACACCGGCTATACAGGCTTCAAAGCATCAGTTGGCGAGCAGGCGTCAGGTTACTACCCCATAAGCTCCATTATTTCAGCAAATCTTCATAATACGGGCGAAAACGGCTTTTTCCATCTTTACCGGATTTCATGGTGGACTCACATACTTCTTATTTTCTTCTTTGCGAACTATCTGCCTTATTCAAAGCATTTCCATGTCTTCATGTCGGTTCCTAACGTGTTTCTTTCGAGGCTGGATCCTTTGGGAAAGCTGACAAATATGGATAGTATTACCAGAGAAGTACGGATGATGTTTTATCCTGAACCCTCCGCTGAGACAGTATCACCTGACCCTGCACCGGAAAGGTTTGGTGTGATGGATGCCGAGGATGTCACCTGGAAGAATTATTTAGATTCTTTGTCTTGCACTGAATGCGGACGATGCACATCTGTTTGCCCGGCTAATATTACCGGTAAAAGACTCTCCCCTCGTAAGATAATGATGGATTTAAGGGCAAGGATGAAGGAGAAGGGTCCGGGACTGATCCGGAAAGGCAAAGATTATAATGACAGCCGTGCACTTCTGGGGGATTACATAACCGAGGAGGAACTATGGGCCTGCACTACCTGCAACGCATGTGCAATGGAATGCCCTGTGAACATAAACCAGCCTTCGCTGATAGTAGACATGAGGAGATATCTTGTTCTGGAAAAAGCATCAGCTCCGGGAGGACTGAAAAGCATGTTCAGCAATATTGAGAACAATGGTGCTCCCTGGCAATATTCTGCGGAAGACAGACTGGAATGGGCAAAAGATCTGGAAATTAACATTCCGGTTATGGCCAGCCTTGCTTCTGAAGGAAGGAAACCTGAGTACCTCTATTGGGTAGGGTGTGCCGGCGCTTTCGACGACCGGTATAAAAAAGTTGTCAGGGCTTTTGTAAAAATTCTTGACCACATGAAAATCAATTATGCCGTGCTGGGCAAGGAGGAGACATGCACAGGAGATCCGGCCCGCAGGGCGGGCAACGAAATGCTCTACCAGATGCAGGCATTAAGTGTCATTGATACACTTAAAAGATATGGTATTGAGAAGATTATAACAACCTGTCCTCACTGTTATAACATTTTTAAAAATGAATACCCTGATCTTGGCGGAACATTCCAGGTCGTAAATTATGCCAGTTTTCTGAACGAAAAGATAAAGAAAGGATATCTGAAACTCAGAGGTGATAAATTTAAAGACAAAGTACTGACCTATCATGATCCATGCTATCTTGGAAGGGCAAATGGCGTCTATTCAGAACCGAGGGAGGTTCTGAGATCTGTTGCCCCCGAGGTAAATGAAATGAGGAGGAACAAAAGTTTTGCTTTGTGTTGCGGTGCAGGAGGGGGGCAGATGTTCAAGGAAGCTGAAAAAGGCCAAAAGGAGGTTTTCATAGAACGCACTGAAGAGGCATTGGAAACAAAAGCGGATATAATTGCTACTGCCTGTCCTTTTTGCATGACAATGCTGACCGACGGACTTAAATATAAGAACAGGGAAGAGGAAATAAAGAATCTTGACATAGCCGAGCTTGTTGCTCAGTCACTTGTTGATTAAAAACCTGAAAAATCCGGATTATTATGGACAACAAAAAACTATTAAAAAGCGGTGAGTTTCTTGTAAGTGAAACCAGTGCTGACGATATTTTTATTCCCGAGGAGTTTAATGAGGAGCAGAAGATGATTGCACAGTCGTGCAGAGATTTTCTCGAAACAGAAGTATATCAGCAGTTGGAAGCTCTTGAGAAAGGCGACAGGGAACTGATGAAAAGCATTCTCAAAAAATCAGGTGAACTGGGCATGATGGGTATTTCTATTCCTGAGGAATACGGAGGATTTGGCCAGTCGTTTGTCACACAGATGCTTGTTTCAGAGACAACAGGTGCAGGTTATTCATTCTCTGTGGCCTATATGGCACATTGCGGGATCGGAACAATGCCGATACTCTATTACGGAAACAACGAACAGAGACAGAGGTATATTCCAAAGCTTGCAACAGGTGAACTGATAGGAGCATACTGTCTCACCGAACCGGGGGCAGGAAGCGACGCAAACTCAGGGAAAAGCAGTGCCAGACTCTCTGAAGACGGCAAATACTATATCCTGAACGGGCAAAAGATGTGGATAACTAATGCCGGTTTTGCAGATCTTCTGATTGTTTTTGCAAAAATTGAAAATGACCGGGTATTGAGTGCCTTTATTGTGGAAAGGGATTATCCGGGAGTTGTCATCGGCCCTGATGAACACAAGATGGGAATAAAGGGATCATCAACCGCCCAGATATATTTTAATGATGTGAAGGTTCCGGTTGAAAACCTCCTCGGCAAAAGGGGCGAAGGATTCAGGATAGCCCTGAATATACTTCATATGGGAAGAATAAAACTTGGAGCAAGTGTGATAGGTTCTGCCAAAAGGACAATTAACGACTCGGTCAGATATGCAAATGAAAGGAAACAGTTCGGTGTGCTTATTTCCACATTCGGCGCAATAAAACATAAACTGGCGGAACAGGTGATACGTCTTTTTGCCCTGGAGTCGGCAGTCTACAGGGCCAGCGGAGATATAGATGAGATGATTGAAAAATACAAAACTGAATGCGGGGATAAGTCAAGGGCCTCAATTGAGGGTATCAGCCATTATGCTGTCGAAGCCGCGCTCCTTAAAGTAGCTGGTTCGGAAATGCTTGATTATGTTGTGGATGAGGCTGTGCAGATTCACGGAGGAATGGGGTATTCAGCTGAAATGGCAGTTGAAAGAGCTTACCGCGATTCAAGAATAAACAGAATTTTTGAGGGCACTAATGAAATAAACCGCCTGCTGGTTGCAGATACTGCAATGAAAAAAGCCATGAAGGGAGAATTTGACCTTTTTGGCAGAGCGGCAGAATTATTTGCAGATGTCGATAAACTTGAAGACTTAAATAAAAAGGAAGAAGACTATTTTCAGGAAAAACTGAGACAAATTATTAACTTTAAAAAGATAATTTTGCTTTGCATTCATGCTGCCGTAAAGAGTTTTGAAAAAAACCTGGTAAACGAGCAGGAAATCATGAATAATATTGCTGATATGATGATTGACGCTTATATTTCCGAGTCGTTGCTTCTGAGGGTTCAGAAGATGGAAAAGATTAAGGGAGGAGACACGGGAGTATACAGGGATATTCTGAATGTCAACATTTTTGATGCCTCATCAAGAATAAAGAAAAATGCCTGTGACCTGATTTGTTCACTGGCTGATGCCGCTTATTCAGATAAACTGCAAAGGGCTGCTGAAGTGCTTTGCAAAGTCCCGTGCATCAACGTGAAAGAGGCAAGACGAAGGATTGCAGGCAAACTGATTGAAGACAACAGTTATCTTTTCTGATTAATTTAATTACCGCTTTCACCAAAAGTATCAGATTACAGAATGAACAACACATCAGCAGGGCATATACTTAATATTGTCAGCATAATAATTTTCATTGCTGTAATGGCACTGATCCTGGTTCATGTCATTTTCAGAGTAATTAAAAAAAGATCTTAATATGTACTTGTATCCCAAATGGCTGAGATTGTGGCATCTGATAAATGCACTTGCTGTTATCATCCTGATTGTCACCGGAATTAAGATCAGATATTCAGGAGAGGGAGCAGGAACGGCAATTGAAGCCGTTTCCGGCTCCGTTACATGGCATAACATTTCTGCGACAGTATTGACAATAGGATATCTGGCTTTTGTGGCAGGAAACATTCTGACCGGGAATGGAAAACACTACAGGTTAAAAGGGAAGGATTTGATGAAAAATATCAAGAAGCAGTTCAGGTACTACATTAAAG
>JABUEV010000295.1 GCA_013314865.1 Bacteroidales bacterium
CCCTGGCAATCCTGACATAAAATATTATTATCCGACAAATGACCTCATTACTGCTCCTGAAATACTGTTCTTCTGGGTTGCGCGCATGATTATTGCAGGTTATGAATACATGGGTGACAAACCATTCAGGAACGTATATCTCACAGGATTGGTACGTGACCAGTACAGAAGGAAGATGTCCAAATCGCTTGGCAATTCTCCTGAACCTCTTGAGCTAATTGAAAAATACGGAGCCGACGGAGTTCGGGTGGGAATGATGCTGTGTTCACCGGCGGGAAATGATCTGCTTTATGATGACAGTCTGCCGGAACAGGGACGAAACTTTGCCAATAAAATCTGGAATGCTTTCCGCCTTGTTAAAAGCTGGAAGGTTGACGATGCCATTTCCCAGCCGGAATACTGTTCGATTGCAGTGAAATGGATGAATGAAGTGCTGAAAAAAGCTGTCGCGGAAACAGACACATGCTTCAGGAAATTCAGAATTTCCGAGGCACTTATGGTATCGTACAGGCTCTTCTGGGATGAATTCTCAGGATGGTTTCTTGAGATAATTAAGCCTCCTTTCAAAAGCCCGGTTGACAGGCAGACGTATAATGCCGCCATAACTGTCTTCGACCAGCTTCTTCGTTTAATACATCCATTCATGCCTTTTATAACCGAGGAAATATGGCATATGTTGGAAGAAAGGAAGGAGGGAGAAAGCCTGATGATCAGCAGAATGCCGGAAACAAGAAAAGCCGACAGGAAACTGACCGATCAATTCGAATATGTTAAGGAGATAATAAGCTCAATCAGGACCATCAGAGCTGATAAGCAAATTCCAAGAGATGAGAAGATTGAACTGCTGATAAAGCAGAATGGTGATGATTTTTACAGTGAATACATTCCTGTTATTGTCAGGATGGCCGGACTTTCGCGTGCAGAGATTGTAACGGCCAAACAGGAAGGTACAGCTTCCTTTATGGTAAAAACTACGGAATTCTATGTTCCTCTGGGATCAAAGCTTGATACTGAGAGCGAACGGACCAGGATAAAGACAGATCTCGATTATTACAGGGGTTTTCTTGAGTCTGTAATGAAAAAGCTCAATAATGAAAAATTCATGATGAATGCACCTGCTGAAGTTAAAGAGCTTGAGATGAAGAAGAAAAATGATGCGGAAACCAAAATAAGATCACTCGAAGAAGCTTTGAAACTGCTGGAGAAAAGCCAATCTTGATTTTCTTATGTCAGGGTTCCACTCTGCTTACGAAATAATTGTCGTTTATCTTATTAAGAATCCAGCCATTGTTGAGAATTATGTGCCAGCCATCGCCGCTGATTCTGTTTTTCTCTTCCTTCACTCCATGCCCCGGTAATCTTATATGCTTAAAATTATTTGAAATGAGACAGCCTCCTTTATCAACTGTCAGCTTTCCCCAGTTATCCGAGACTCTCAGGGCAGTATAAAGAGTTCCAAGGGTATCCAGAGAATGAACATCCTGAGGCTCAAAATCAAATGACGGGCTTTCAAGCTCGAGAAGTAAAACAGGCTTTTCAGTAAAGACGCTTACCTGTTTGTTAAGTCTTTCCTTTATTTCTTCAAGTCTTTTTTCTTCTTCCCTGTTAATTGCATCCAGGTCATAGTTCAGTGCTATACTGCCTGCAACATCCCTGCAAACTTCAGGAAGTTTTATGTCATAAAGTTCTTTAACCAGCACGCCAAGGTCAGTATCAATGCTGGTAATTGTTGTGAAGTTAAATCCTTTTTCAGCAAGCAGCATCGCATATAATGCTCCTGTAACGGCACCATATGATCTGGAAAAGGACTGAAAAGAATACATCCAGTCGAGATGCTCGATCAGACGTGTTTTACATTCATCAGTACCTGAAGAAGCCAAAACGAATCCGGTAAAAGTTGAAAGTCCTTCGTATGTTTCGAACCGGTTATTTTCAAAGGCATATTTTTTATATTGTTCCCTGTTTGACCCCCTGAAAATAAGGGCATCTCTGACGGCCAGAGTCTTTTCTTCACCTTCTGAAAGCAGTGCTTTCCTGAGGGCTTTCCATTCAAGTTTGATCCATAACCTGGCCTCTTTTTCGTCAGTATTGACTGCTATGAAATCCTGTGGGTTTATTCCGCTTAAAAGCTGATACCTGTGAAAGAGGGCATGAATTGCACGTGAAATTATCCTGAACTCATCTTCAGCGTTTGGAAGCGGGCACATGGCAAAAGATTTACCGCCAAAAATCAAAGCAGTAGTACTTATAATTCTTTCACTCGGGTAACTTCCAGTATAAATGCCATCCCTTAGCTTAAGCAATCCTTCCGCATCGGGTTCATTGGCAAGTATCCTGCGGGAGTTTCTGTCAATAAACATCAGCGGACCGTACAGATCAACCCCCCAGAGTCTGCCGCTGTCCCTTCTGCAAGCAGTTTCTATTTTTGAAAAATAAGCTGACGCCTTTACGGGTGTAAAATATGAATTGTCTTTCTGCTCATTACAGCTGGTTAAAAAAAGCAGGATAACCGGGACAACCAGGTTTTTCATCTGATAATTTTAAGCTGCAAAAATAAATAAATTTATTATCATTTATTGCCTTATAGCCTTAAGGCTCATGTCAAGGCTTTTCACATGATTAGTCAGTGCCCCGGCCGAAACAAAGTCGACGCCGCATAATGCATAATCTCTGATGTTATCGAGGGTTATTCCTCCCGATGATTCTGTTTCCACTTTTCCGGCTATCATTTTAACAGCTTCACGGGTATCTTCAATGCTGAAGTTGTCGAGCATTATCCTGTCAATGCCTCCTGTCCCGAGAATCAACTTTACATCATCCAGGTTTCTGGCTTCAATTTCTACCTTAAGGTCAAGATTGTTTTTTTTCAGGTATTCGCGGGTTCTTCTTATTGCTTCAGGTATGCCTCCGGCATAATCGATGTGATTATCTTTCAGGATAATCATATCATACAAGCCCATTCTGTGGTTAAACCCTCCGCCTATTCTTACAGCTTCCTTTTCAAGAAGCCGCATTCCGGGAGTGGTTTTTCTGGTATCAAGGACCCGTGTGTGGAGACCTTTTAATTTCTCCACATATGCTTTTGTCGCAGTGGCAATGCCGCTCATTCTTTGCATAATATTCAGCACGAGGCGTTCCGCCTTAAGAATTGACTGCTGACGGCCTGAAACGGTAAATACAATATCGCCTGGCGAAATTTCATTTCCGTCCCCAGTCAAAAGGTCAAAAATGAGTTCATTGTCAACGACTGAAAAGACCTGCTTTGCGACCCTGGCTCCGGCAAGCACGCCCTTCTCTTTTACCAGAAGCCTTGCTTTTCCAGCGGCATCCCGGGGAATACAGGCAAGTGAAGAATGATCACCTGCTCCTATATCCTCTTCCAGGCTTCTGAGTATAAAATCATTCAGATAATTATTTTCCACTGTCAGGCTCGATTCTTATCTGGTGAATTAGCAAATCCGTTCCAACTTTTTTAAGAAGAAAATAGACCCTGAAGTCTCCTTTTTCGGTTTTGAGATTCCCTATTGCATACTGAGCATCGTTTTTTGCACCCTGATGCCGAATGATAAAATCTTTGGCGGGATAATTGTTGAAGAAATCTCTGAGTATTGTTTCTGCAATATTTTTCTTGTAAAAATCCTCTTTTTCTAGCAGGAGAAGCTCGACCGTGGTATTCATGTGCCTGGCCAGTTCAGCGGCATTGCCTGTTTTGAGTGCCAGAGATATCTCAGCCGGTATTTTCACCTGCTCCTGCAGGCTGACTGAAGAAAGTATCAGAAGAAGAAGTATCGGTGCAATATGTTGAATGAATTTCATTTAATTTATTTTATTAACAAGGATTAAAATTGCAATCATACAAATGTAAACATTTTCATAAAAGAAAAACTCTTTCAGGCTTTCGGCATAACCATAAATGCACAAAACCAATTTATTATTACTTTTGTCCATACAGGCATGCTATATAGAGTCAACAAAAGTCGCGCCAATTTTATGAAAATCGTTCTGTTATTGACCGGGAAAACCAAAGAACAATATATTAATGACGGTATCAGGGATTATGAAAGGCGCGTAAAAAAATATATTTCCTTTGAGATATTCACACTGCCTGGATTGAAGAATTCAGGGAATCTGACTAATGCAGAAGTAAAGTTAAGGGAGGGAGAAAAGATAATTTCCTGGCTGAACAGTGATGATTATGTTATCCTGCTGGACGAAAAGGGCACGGAATTCGCTACTTCAGAAATGGCAAAAA
>JABUEV010000296.1 GCA_013314865.1 Bacteroidales bacterium
GCTTCAAAAAGAAGCCTTGCAGCACTTCGCCCTTTGTTACGGAGGCGGTTATAGAAATCATCTTTCCTGAATTTGGAAGCAGAGAAATAAATTGCCGATGATGCTATAATCATTATTATCCCTCCAATTAGCAGGAATTGCAGAGTCAATCTCGTTCTTATTTGCATGTTCAGTGAGTTTTACTGTTCTCCGAAGATATAACCGAAACCAACCTTTGTATGGATAAGTTTACGTTCGAATCCTTTATCTATTTTTTTTCTGAGGAAATTTACATAGACATCCACCACGTTTGTTCCGAAGTCAAAATTTGTATCCCAGACTTTTTCAGCGATATCATTTCTGGACAGCACACGCCCCCTGTTTCTCATAAAATATTCCAGGAGAGAAAACTCTTTGGCGGTAAGTTCTATTTTCAGGTTACCCCTTCTTGCAATTTTCTTGTCAAGGTCGAGTTCCAGGTCTTCAAAAATAAGTTTGTTCACATTTTCCTGGAAATGTGCTGATTTTTTAAGCAGGACTTTTACCCTTGCCAGCAGTTCCCTGAATTCAAAAGGTTTAACGACATAGTCATCGGCTCCTGCATCAAAACCGTTGAGTTTGTTATCAGTTGTTCCGAGGGCAGTAAGCATAATGACTGGTGTCTCAGGGTACATTTTCCTTATTTTTCTGCATAATTCCAGTCCATTGAAACCCGGAAGAACTATGTCCAGAATAAAGAGATCGTATTTTTGTTTCATGGCAAGCTCCTCACCGGAAGGTCCATCAGATGCGGTATCAGCTTCATAATTGTTTTCCTCAAGACCCTTCTTTATAAATCCTGCAACTTTAGGTTCATCCTCAACTATCAGTATCTTCATTTCAAATTTTTTAAAATAGATGTGATTATTTTCCTGAAAAATCTAAATATAAATAAAACCCGGAAAATGTTCATTATTAAGCCAAAATTAGTAACTGATTACTACAGGAAATGATTTTTTTAAAAAAAATACAGGATTAAAATAGGATTAAAAAAAAAATACTATATTTGATCGAATCATCGAGATTCTGACGAACTAACCGAATTTCAGTGAAATTAACCAAAAAAAGACCATTGACTATGCAGATTTTTACTGGTTTGCGGCGCATAGCGCTGCTATTTACATTTGTTCTTGCATCAGGGTTTATTTTTGCCCAGCAAAGAACTGTTACAGGAAAAGTCATTGCTGAAGGAGAACCACTGCCTGGTGTTAATGTTACAGTGCAGGGAACTACAACCGGAACTATCACCGACATTAACGGTGCATATTCCATTACAGTTCCGGGTCCTAATGCAGTGCTTGTCTTCTCATCCGTGGGATATGTGACTCAACAGGTTACTGTAGGATCACAGAGCGTTATCGAAGTTGATCTTATATCGGATGTCCGCGCCCTTCAGGAGGTGGTTGTCACGGGATACACTTCACAGCGCAAAAGGGATCTTACAGGTTCTGTGGGTGTTGTAGAGCCGGAGCAGCTGAAAGCTGTACCGACTGGAAACGTGACAACACAGCTGCAGGGCCGTACCTCAGGAGTCACGGTCGTGGGTGATGGCCGCCCGGGAACAACAGCGAAAGTAAGGATCAGAGGGTTCTCATCCTTTGAGAATAACGATCCTCTTTATGTTGTCGACGGTGTGCCAACCCAGGACATTTCCACACTTAACCCCAACGACATTGCCGGTATAACCGTACTGAAGGATGCAGGCGCTGCATCTGTCTACGGTTCAAGGGCATCAAACGGGGTAATTGTTGTTACAACGAAAAAGGGGAACAGGGGTATTCAGGTTACCTATGATATGTATATGGGTACCCAGGATCCAGGAAAAGGACCCACTGGTGATCTGCTTACTTCAAAGGAATATGCAGATTTGCAGTGGCTGGTCTACAGGAATGACGGTACAACAGAAACACATCCTCTTTACGGCCCTTCCACCAATCCTTCACCCACCCTTCCATCATGGGCTGCCAATACCGACTGGTATGACGCAATCACTGATCCGGCACCCATTATGAACCATGACTTCACCGTTTCGGGTGGTAATGAAAATGCAAGGTTCTATGCAGGCTTCGGATATTTTAAACAGGATGGTATCATAATCTATACCAATTCCAGGAAGTACAACGGCAGGTTTAATTCTGAGTTCAGCTTCCTCAACAACAGAGTAAAATTCGGTGAAAATGTCAACCTCAACTACCGGCAGAATCTTGGTGTTTCTAACCTTGATGAAGGAAGCCCGATTCAGATGGGACCCTACAGAGCTCAGTCCATCATCCCGGTAGTGTGGAACCAGCCGGGAGTATTTGCCGGACTGACACACGATTTTGTTGCAGGTGACTGGGGCGGTACAGGACTTGCTCCGCGTCTTGGTAATAACTCAAATGTTGTTGCAAACCTCACCAGAAATAAAGATAATACCTACTGGGATATCAATGTGATCGGAAGTGCATTTATGGATATCAAAATTCTGAACGGCCTTAACTTTAAATCAACCTTCGGAGGAACATGGTACAACGGATATGGCGTGGGTTACACACATGCTACATATGAGAATTCTGAAAACACCGCAACGCCGACTCTTACAGAAAACGCATACTATGGCGGGCAGTGGGTATGGACGAACACCCTGACCTTTGACAGAACTTTCGGAGCACATAAAATTCTTGCTGTTGCCGGATATGAAGCAGTCAAATATGGCATGGGAAGAGATATGTCAGCAACAAAAGCCGGGTACTTCTCAGATGCAGTTGATTTCCGTACATTGTCAAACGGTGCATCAATGACAGGAATGGGCTCAAGTGTTTACACACCGACAACCCTTGTTTCAACTTTTGTTAAAGCTGACTATGGTTATGCTGATAAATACTTCCTCAGTGCAACCATTAGACGTGACGGTTCATCAAGATTCCACGGAGATAACAGATTCGGTATATTCCCGTCATTTTCAGCAGGCTGGCGTATCGGCCAGGAATCATTCCTTACCGGAATACCATGGCTCTCAGATCTGAAAATCAGGGGATCATACGGAACAATGGGTAACCAGCTTGCAGTTTCCCCGTCCAATGCCTTCTATCTGTTCGGAGGTGACGTGTCAACATCATATTACGATCTCAATGGTACCGGAACAGGCTCTTTGCCCGGGTTCAGACCTGTCAGAATAGGTAACCCCAATGCAAAATGGGAAACCAATATCACTACAAATATAGGATTCGAGGCTCAGTTGTTCAACAGTAAATTCGGACTTGTTTTTGACTGGTATACAAAGAAAACAAAAGACCTTCTTTTCCAGCTTGAACTTCCGGGAACAGCAGGAGCTGCAACTTCACCTTATGTCAACGTGGCTTCGATGCTTAACAAGGGACTGGACCTTGAGGTCACATATAAGGACTCCTGGGGTGACTTTGGCTTTAACGGAGCCCTTACATTCACTACCTACAGCAATGAGATTACTAAAATCGCTGAAGGTGTTGATTTCTTTGACTCGGGAGGTTCTAGAATCGGTGGTTTCGTAAGAAACCAGGTAGGACATCCGATATCAGCATTTTTCGGCTATCAGGTTGTAGGTCTGTTCCAGAGTGCCGCCGATGTTGATGCATCACCAGACCAGGATGGAGCAGAACCGGGCTTCCTTAAATTTGCCAATGTTGATAACACTGACAATGCTATCACACCGTCAGACAGAACCTTTATTGGAAACCCCAACCCTGACTTTACATATGGCCTGAACCTGTCATTCAACTACAAGAATTTTGACCTGACAGGCTTCATCTATGGTTCACAGGGAAATGATATCTTCAACTGGAACAAATGGTGGATCGACTTCTGGCCGTCATTCCAGGGACAAAAGAGTAAAGCCCTTCTGTATGAAAGCTGGACCACTTCAAATACAAACGCAAAAGTGCCTAAGGCTTCCAATAAGTCTAACTTCTCAACAAATACACAGGCATGCAGCTACTATCTTGAAGATGGTTCATTTGCAAGACTGAAAACCCTTCAGCTGGGCTATACCATCCCTGAGACAGCACTCAGCAAGCTAAGAATCAAATCTCTGAGGGTCTATATTCAGGGTGTGAACCTCTTTACCATAACAAAATACTCAGGACTTGATCCCGAAATTAGCGGAAGCGATACAAGCTTCGGAGTTGATGCCGGTAACTATCCGTTGGTAAAGCAATACATCTTTGGAATCAATCTGGTATTGTAATCTATAAAACACAAGAATATGAAAAGAA
>JABUEV010000297.1 GCA_013314865.1 Bacteroidales bacterium
TCACATCTTTGTAAGTGTTTATAATGATTCTGTTGCCTGTTGTCATTGATGGAACCAGCATAGGATCATATTCCTTAAGTCGTATCAGTACTTCGAAAACTTTTGAATCGGAATTTGAGAGCTTTTCACCAATCTTAGCCACGCTTGCAACAACCCCGCTTATCTTTTTGCCATTAAAGGCATCAACTGTCACTTCGACTTCCTGATCAGGTTTTACTTTGTTTACGTCTGTCTCGCTTATGAATATTCTGGAGTGTAATGATGACATGTCAGGAATAGAAGCCACAACAGGGTTGAAAGGATTTATGACTGAGCCTGCCTTTATTTTGTTGCCCATTCTGTCTCTCTTATAGACTATCATCCCTTCAATTGGAGAAGTGACTGTAAAGGATGCAAGAATTTCCCTGAAGTCGTTTACCTTTTTTCTCTGGTTTTCGAGTGTAACCCTAAGATTTCTGGTTTCTGATGCAGCCTGGACGTATTTGAGGTTGTAGATTCTCTGCTGTTGTTCAAGCTGACGCTGAGCCCTTTCAAGATCCATCCTTGCCTGCCTTTGCATTGCAGGCGGATCAAATACTGACTGCTCGAGATTAACCTTTGCCTCTTCGACAACAAAAACCTGCTCTTTGATCGCATTGCGAAGAGTGTTAAGTACTACTGAAGTATCAATAATTTTCATTTCAAACTGTGCCTGAAGATTGTTCAGATTGTTTATTTCATCCCTGAGGGTGTTTTCAAAGTTAGTTCTGTCGAGGGTTGCGACATAGTCTCCCTTTTTTACGACAGTGCCCTCAGGCACGATGTCCTGAACCCTTATATGTGAAGCGCGGAAATTCTGATTTGTAACAATTTCCGGTCCCATTATATCAAAAACATGTTCGGCAATAAACTCTCCTGTTCCTGTGACTGTTATCTCAAAGTCCCCTTTCCGTGCCTCTGCGAAATTGACTGAAGACTCATTACCTGATGAAATCCTCAGGAGGATGAACAATCCTGCAAGAGAAACCACCGAAAAAATTGCTGTTAGTATTACTGTTCTTTTCATTTTGCCATATCTGATCGTTAACAACTTTATAACAATAATCCTCACTAATTGTTCGACAGCATTTCTGAAGCAATTTAGCTGGTAACATTTTTTACGTTATCTTCGTCTCAGAGTCAGTTATTCTTGTCATGAATGCAAGGAAGACAGTTTTACTTGTTTCTGCTTCGGCTATACTGGTTATCTTTCTTTTCATTATTGCTGTTTATGCCGGTATTTTTGGACATGTCGCCGGCAGGAAGGATCTGGTTAATTTTAAGAATGCTTCGGCTTCGGTTGTTCTTTCGGAAGACGGGGCTGTCATTGGAAGATTTTTCTTTGAAAACAGGCTTACTGTAACATTTGACGAGATTCCTGATCATCTTAAGGATGCCCTTATAGCAACCGAGGATGTCCGTTTTTATGACCACAGGGGATTTGACACGAGGAGCTTCCTGAGAGTTGTCACAAAAACCATTCTTTTCAGCAACCGTTCATCAGGCGGAGGAAGCACTATTACACAACAGCTGGCTAAAAACATGTACGGCAGGCGCGATAATAACGGAGCTGGATTGATAGTGAGCAAGATACGGGAGATTATTACTGCCCGACGCATTGAAAGGATTTTTAGCAAGGAGGAGATACTTACACTCTACCTGAACACTGTGTCATTTGGTGAGAATATTTACGGCATCGAGACAGCCTCCCAGAGATTCTTCAGTAAAAAAACCAGCGATCTGACTGTTGAAGAATCAGCAGTTCTGGTTGGAATGCTCAAGGCAAATACTGCATACAATCCAAGGCTCCATCCGGATAATTCACTAAAACGCAGAAATGTTGTGATACGCCAGATGGAAAAGTACAAATATCTTTCACCCTCTGCGGCTGATTCATTATGCAATCTTCCACTTAAGATTAAATACAACAGGATCGAAGCCGGAGGGCCTGCCGACTATTTTCTTGTCCAGGTAAGAAATGAAGCTGAAAAAATTATTAATCAAATAAATGAAGATGGCAGGTCGGGCTGGGACCTTTACAAAGACGGTCTTGTTATTACATCAACTCTTAATCTTTCACTTCAGAAGTGTGCCCTTGAGGCTTTCAGAGAGCATTTGCCGGCGATGCAAAGAAGGCTTGAATTACAATATCAGGGTGCAGCCGGAAAAAGAATGCTTGACCAGTTCACTGCAAGTGAGATTAAAAGACTGGGGCTTGAGAGCAGGAGCGGAGGGAAGGCTGTGAGGGAGATATTCTCATGGGACGGATCTTATGCTGATACAATATCCGTGGCAGACAGTCTAAGGCGGTCGCTTACTGTACTGCATGCAGGACTGATTGCGGTTGAGCCTTCGACCGGGGCTGTCAGAGCATGGGTTGGAGGCGTTGATTTCAGGACACATCCCTATGACCAGGTGCTCGCTAGAAGACAACTTGCTTCCGTATTCAAACCGGTAATATTCTGCACGGCTCTTGAGGAAGGCATGGAACCCTGTCATTATCTCGACAATGATTCAATTGCCTTGTCGGATTTCAATGACTGGAGTCCGGAGAATTATGATCATTCATACGGAGGCAAATATTCGCTTTCGGGAGCCCTGATACATTCCATGAACGTGCCGACTTTCAGTCTTTTCAGGGAAATAGGTTTTGCAAAGGTTGAGGATATGTGGAGGAAACTCGGCTTCAGCTTTCCCCTGGAAAATACACCTTCTCTCTCGATGGGAACGGCAGAAGCAAGCGTAAAGGAAGTTGCCACAGCTTATTCTGTTTTTGCAAACGGTGGTTTCAGAATTGAACCTTATACAATAGTTTCGATTAAGACGCCGGAGGGAGCCGAAATTTACCGGAAAGAAACTGACACATTTCGGGAGCGCCTAATCTCTGAAAGGACCAGCCTTCTGATGAATGCCATGCTGGTAAAGGCAGTAACTGAAGGTACCGGTGTCTCTATGAGGACTTTGTACGGTGTCGAATTTCCTGTTGCCGGTAAAACAGGTACATCCCAGAATTATTCGGATGCATGGTTTGCAGGATATAATCCTGCACTTGTCATTGTCTCAAGAGCCGGAGCTTCAACAAGATATGTTCATTTCAATACAGGCACTTACGGCTCGGGCAGTGCACTTGCGCTTCCGCTTGTTGCCCGGACACTGGCAAAAGCGGGAAGAAGAATTGACCTGAGGAATAAGTTTATCACACCCTTTCCTGACCTTCCGCCCGACCTTGCCATGGCTCTCGATTGCCCTGACTTCAGGGAAGAAAGCCTCCTGGAAAAAATTCTGGATGTATTTGAGAAAGATGAACAAACCTATAAGGAAAGTGAAGGAGAGAAGATTGAACGTAAGATAAGAGGCCTCATACGAAGGATCTTCAGAAAAAGGTGAGGCAGAATCAGTCAATTAAAAGTTGAGTCAGCACCGGAAATTAATAAATATCGTTAGTCCTTTGTCGTCACTTTTTATCCCCTTAATCCACTTCAAAGAGGGAGTTGGTAGTCTATCTCGCCTCTTCAATTTTAAATATACATCTGACTAACTCTGCGCTCTGAGCCCTGAGCCCTGAGCCCTGAGCCATCACTACATCCACCTGGCCCCCTTCAAAGGGGGAGTCTTTCATAATGATCGATTGGTAAAAGTACCCTTTAGTGGATTTATTTTTTGCTCAACTAATTTATTCTGACACTATTGATATTTTTACTTAATTTGGATTCAAAATTCTTGCTGTGGAATGGTTCAGGGAATTGCTCTGGAATGAGTCGACCGCTCATACAATTCTGATTTACAGTATTATCATAGCGGCGGGATTGTCTCTTGGTAAGATAAAGATCTGGGGGGTATCTCTGGGCATTGTATTTGTGCTCTTCACCGGAATTCTTATGGGGCATCTGGGATTTTCAGCAAGGCATGAGGTAACAGAATTCATCAGAGATTTTGGTCTTATCTTATTTGTTTTCTCGATAGGTTTGCAGGTCGGTCCCGGTTTCTTTTCCTCATTCAGGAAGGGGGGCCTCACCCTGAATATGCTGGCAGTCGTGTTTGTTCTTTTAGGAGGGCTGACCACACTGGCTCTTCATTTCCTTACAGGCACATCTGTCCCGATGCTCACAGGCATCATGTCGGGAGCTGTGACCAACACCCCCGGACTTGGGGCGGCGCAGAACGCCCTGGCCCAGATTGCGGACGAAGCAGGAGGAACAGCGGTCCCGGAAATAG
>JABUEV010000298.1 GCA_013314865.1 Bacteroidales bacterium
ATAATTGATGAAATACTTAAGTATTCCCAGGAATATCCTGAATATGCTGTCAGACAGACAGGGAAAGACACTTACGGACTTGATTATCCTGTTGGCATCAACATGCAGGCGATGCTTGATGTTTACAACATGTCGCTGACACTGAAGATGGATTCTCTTACACAGGCAATAGAACCTGGCCTCCAGAAGTATTACAGTCTGCTCTATTCAACAAAATAGTGGCACATGCGATTACTCAGGCCATGCTTTCTGTCATCCTTTCTGTTCCCGGGTGCAGTATTCAGGCTGAAGACCAGGGAGAAACAGATATGTCTTACTTTTGATGACGGACCGCACCCTGAAACGACACCTGAGATTCTGCAGATTCTGAAAAGACACAACATAAAGGCAGTTTTTTTCTGCCGTGGAGATACTGCTGAGAGATATCCAGGACTGGTTCAGGAAATAATTTCCGAAGGACATCTGACCGGTAATCATGGTTATTCGCATCTTGACGGATGGAAGACACCGGCAGGCAAATACACGGATGATGTTGAACGTGCTTCATTGTTTGTCCCGTCAGTACTTTTCAGGCCCCCTTATGGAAGGCTAACCCTTAAGCAGGATAAGACACTGGTCAAAAAATACAAAATTGTATTCTGGGATCTGATGCCCTACGATTTTGACACAAAATTCGGGGCAGGGAATTCCCTGAGGATCCTTAAAACCAAAATCAGACCGGGTTCGGTAATAGTTTTACATGATTCCCCGCGCTCTTCAGTAATTTCATTTCTGGGTGAGTTTATAGAATTTGCTTTCAACCAGGGATACAGTTTTGTTCTTCCGGATGAAATTCCGGGAAATAAACCGGGGCTAAAGAATAAATGACAGAGATTTTTTATTTTTTATATAAAGCTGATATAGTACTTTTGATAAACACAATGAAATAAAATGAATGTACTTATTCTAGGTTCGGGCGGCAGGGAACATGCTCTTGCCTGGAAGCTGGCCGGAAGCAGCAGGATTACAAGATTGTTTATTGGTCCGGGAAATGCCGGGACTGCAATGATAGGAACCAACCTGGATGTTGATCCGGAAAACTTTCAGTCGGTCAGAGAAGCCGTTATAAAAAACAATATCGGTATGGTGGTGGTCGGACCGGAAGCACCGCTTGTGGCAGGTCTGCAGGATTTTTTCAGTAAAGATGAACTTCTGAGGAATATTTTCTTTATAGGCCCCTCAGCCTCGGCCGCAAGGCTTGAGGGGAGCAAGGATTTCGCCAAAAACTTCCTGACCAGGCACAAAATTCCTACTGCCGCGTTCCGGACTTTCGACAGGTCAAATGCGGAACTGGCACGCAGTTTCATTGAGACACTCACACCGCCTTATGTAATTAAAGCAGATGGCCTTGCGGCAGGAAAGGGCGTCAGAATAGTTGATGATATTGACACTGCTGAGGAAGAATTAAAATCACTGCTTGCAGGAAAATTCGGGGAAGCAGGAAAGAAGGTAGTAATAGAACAATACCTGAAGGGTATTGAGTTGTCTGTATTTATTATCACTGACGGGGTTTCTTACAAACTATTGCCGGAAGCAAAGGACTACAAGAGAGTAGGAGAAGGAGATACAGGTCCCAATACAGGCGGAATGGGAGCCGTCTCACCTGTCCCATTCGCAAGGGGAGAGTTTATGGAAAAAGTAAAAACCAGGATAATTGAACCGACACTTAAAGGCCTAAGGGAGGACGGCATAGAATACAAAGGATTTATTTTCTTCGGATTGATGAATTCCGGAGGTGATCCTTATGTCATTGAGTACAATGCACGTCTGGGAGACCCTGAGTCGGAGGTTGTTCTGCCGAGAATTAAATCAGATCTGTATGATCTTCTCGAAGGAGTTGTGAAAGGAGATCTTTCTTCACGTAAAATCGAAATTGATGACCAATGCGTAACCACAGTAATGCTTGTTTCAGGCGGTTACCCGGGGAACTATGCAAAGGGAAAGATTATCAGCGGGCTTGATGAAGTTAAAGACAGCATAGTCTTTCATGCCGGTACGAAAACAGCCGGATCGGATATAGTTACATCAGGAGGAAGGGTAATCGCTGTCAGCTCGTCAGGAAAGACAATGAATGAGGCTCTCGGAAAATCATATAAAAATGCAGCCAGGATTAACTTTGAAGGAGTCTATTACAGGAAAGATATCGGGTTTGATCTTTAGAGATTGATGATTGTTAAAGAGTTAAGAAAAACAGGCCCCGGAATTATGGCAGTAATTCTCCTGATTGCAATTCTGCTATGGCTAAGGCCTTTAATTGAACCTCCCGAATATTACCTGGGCCCCGGCTCAGGCCAAATGCCACTCTACGGGCTCCTGGAAATCCTTATTGGTAAATTTCCTTTTGCAGGGATTTTCTTCTCCTTCCTTCTGGTAATTTATATAGCTTTCCTTCTTATAAACTTTAATACTGCAGACTTTTTTATCACAGAGAGGACTTTTCTGCCGGGAATAATTTACGTGCTTCTTAGCGGCCTGATACCTCAGAATCAGGTCTTTAATCCTGTACTTCCGTCCTCACTGTTCCTCATTATGGCAATAAGGAAAATCGTTAATACATATAAAATTCAAGGTATAGCTTTTGATTTTTTCGATGCCGGCTTTCTGATAAGCACAGGAAGTCTTTTCTATGGTGGAATGATATGGTTTGGAATTCTGATTCTGACTGGAATTATAATACTTAGACCTTTCAACCTTAAAGAAATATTGATTTCGCTGCTTGGCTTTATAACGCCATGGCTTATACTTTTTGGATATTATTATGTTTCAGGCAGGGATGTTAATATGCTAGTAACACTTATAAGGGACAACCTCTTTGGTCAGCTTCCTGCTTTCAGTTTTTCAAGAATCAACAATCTTGCCCTCGGGGTATTCTTTTTGGTGGTGACCATGAGCCTGCTCCATCTTGTTTCTTTGATTAATAATAAAAAGATTAAGGCACGCAAGACATTTCTTATTCTGATATGGGAGTTTTTTATCTCCCTGGCCCTCTATTTTATACTTCCTTCAGTATCTGGTGAGATATTCTGGCTTACAGCAATCGCTGCAAGTTATTTCATAACACACTATTTTATCTTTTCGAGGAACAGGATAGTACCTGAGGTTGTTTTTTCGCTTCTTTGTCTTATGGTGATACTATCCCAACTGATCGCCGTCCTTTAGGTCATATCACTGCAAAACTGATACGACCGCTATTCCGGAACCAGCCTGACCATTATTGAAATCACAGCAAATTTTATACAGGCCGCTCTTTTTGCATTTGAAATCCAGATTTACTTTCATGCTTCCGGTTTTTTCATCCCATGATGAGAGTACTACCTTGTCACTGCTGTTTTTCAGATTCATGATCAGTTTTCCTTTCGAATTGCCCTCATTGCATAGTGTAAACCTGTAAATCATGCCTTTGCTTAACGAAATGGCTGAGGTAAACCTCATTTCTGCTCCCTGCTTACCATCCCTGAGCTGTATGCGGAAATCCTTCAAATATTTGGCATTTGTGCCTGCCAATGACATGCATCTGTCAAGTGATGACTGATCCTGTGCTGAAAGTGCAACAAATGAGACAAAGAATAGAATATAGCCGGTTATAAACTTTTTCATCCTGTAAATCTTAGAAGAAAGATACAAAACTGATTTAACTGCAAAGTAAGTTTATTTATTTTTTCTTAAAGGTCTTACAAATTTTTTCTGAATCCATCCCGGCACTATCGAAGCGCCAATGATAAGATATGGATAATAACTGATTAATCTCCATATTATTGCTATTGCGAGTGCAATACTTCCGGCATGAACCAAATCTACAGGCAGGGCATCGGAAATATACCTCCCGAGAATCAGTTCGGCAAAACCACTTCCTCCCGGTGTCGGACTGATAATCATCATTATCCAGGTTACTAGCTGACGCGCAAAAATCAGGAAATGCTTATCTATTGTAAAGAAAGCTACCAGAAGTGCATTCACAACCCAGTACCTGGATGTCCATGAAAGGAATGTGGCAATGAAAGCCTTTAACCAGAAAATCCATGATTGCCTTTTTAGCTCCCTTGAACTTTCCACAATGTCATCTCCGGCCTTCTCCGCCTGATCTTTCCACTTATTAAGAAAGGGAAGCCTGAAAATGGCAAGTATTACATTTTTTATCTTAACCGGATTTACAAAGAGTCCATAACCTACCAGCAATACCCATAGAAGAATGAA
>JABUEV010000299.1 GCA_013314865.1 Bacteroidales bacterium
TGTCCCTGTCATGCCGGGCAGTCAGGAATCTCTCAGGCGCATTAATGAAAAATATGACGTTATAGTGGTTTCACTTGCGACAGAATTTCCTACAAGCCTTATTGACAAACAGTTATGGCTTAACGACCATTTCCCTTTTATAAGCTGGAAACAGATAGTTTTCTGCGGAAATAAGAGTATCATCAGGGCAGATATAATGATAGATGATCACCCTAAGAATCTTGATTTTTTTGAAGGTGATACATATATGTTTACACAGCCTCACAATTCCCTGATAAAGACTTCAAGGCACAAACGGGTCAATTCGTGGAGCGAAATAGAAGCTATGCTGAAAGTTGACAAAGCCTGATTTCTATATTCTTATTCAGACAAATTATTTTCCTTTCGCAAACCCTCACTGTTTATTTTACTTCTGTTTCTGAAGGCTTAATATTCCAGCCTTCTATTTTAAGCAGTACTTTATCTCCTTTCAGGTTTTTTGTGTCAGAGTCAACATTTATCACACGTTTCTCTCCGGGTATCAGTGAGAAATAGTTATCATCCCAGTATACAGGAAGAACAGGTTCTTTTGTAGTCAGTCTCAGAATTTTGGGGTTTAATCCAAAAGCAAGTGATTGTCCGGTGTTTTCAATAGTCAGCGTAATTCGCGATTTTCCGTCCTTCTGCTGAACCGGTGACACATTAATCCTAATGTTTGTCTGCGGAAGATCAGCCAGTCCCGTAAAATCAGCCTTTTCATCTCCGTCAGAGCTCAACCAGTAAAAATTTGAGGATAGAAATTTGCCAGCCTGGTCGCTTAGTTCCGCCACGTCAGCCGTATGAGACGTCAGTTATTCCATCTCTCCCATGCACTGCAGCAGCACCATCCCACCATCAGCAGAATGCCTTCCTCATCGCACCTGTCGAACAAATAGTCTGATCCCCTGGGTGCCTCCATCCTCAATGCATTCAGGTTCATATGTTTTGCATACATTATGTCGGCATCAATGCGTTCATTTGAAGGCCTCAGCATCAGGTCCTGAACATAACCGCCGCCTCTTATCACCATGTTTTTGCCGTTTATCTGATACACTCTTGTCTTCAGTGAGTCAAAGCTATTCATCCAGGAAGTGATTTCGCGAATGCCGAATCTTACTTTTTTTAAGTCTGTCACTTTGCCAGATGCTTCAAAACTCAGGTTAAGTTCATAAAGATTCTGCGGGCCAAGGTTATGAGGCCACCAAAGCCGTGGATTCTGAAAAATAAGTTGAGGATAAGTGTCAGGAGTGAAGCTGACTAATTTAGTTTCTCCCGGAGCAATTGTTACATTCTGCGAAAAGGATGTCTTTTCAATCTGGCCGGTCAGTTTTCCCTTTATCTGAATTCAGTGCAGTACCACCAGGGAACTCTAAAAGGGCTTCCCTCCGGCATTTCCCTGTTTCGTCCGGTTATTGCACCAGGAATTTTGTTGATATTGGTACCAAAATAAGGATCGGGATATACCCCGTTTGCTACAAGGGCGGCAAGAACAGTGGTTGGCATTTTTGACGGATACCATGTTCAGGTTGAAATCCTGCAGTGGATATTTCCTTTCCGCCTGCCCTGACTTCAGCTGATGACTGTATAAACCAGTTATCGCTAAGAACAATCTTACTATCACCGGATTTCTGAGAAAATGAGACAGGTGAAGACAATCCAATTAGGATTAAGTAAAAGCCGTAAAAGTTATCACGTTGGTTAAGGTTAGAAATGAGTTTTCCGCATCGAAAAGTAAATTTATCAAATACTTTTTTCATCGGCAAAAGTTAGAATTTATTAAACATATAGAGGTTTAAAGAGGGATATTGTAGAAATATTTTATTTATTTTTCAGGCATCAAGAAAAATAATTCCTTTTATATCATTTCAGATTAAATATTTAAAACATTATCTTTCTCCTCTCAAGAAATTCCTATTTAAACTTAAAGTTAATATCAAAATCAGGTGTTATGAACAGTACACAGGATACTTCTGTTGCAGGTCCGGGGCTGAAGCGTGTTCTTGGTCTCTGGTCTCTGGTACTATACGGCATTATTCTCATTCAGCCCACAGCACCGATGCCTCTTTTCGGGGCAGCGGCGAATCTTTCAAAAGGGCATGTGGTTATTACAGTTCTTATTGGCATGATCGCCATGTTGTTCACTGCAATAAGTTACGGGCGCATGGCAAATGTTTATCCAAATGCCGGATCAGCCTACGCTTATGTTACGCGTGAGATTCATCCTGCAGCAGGCTATTTTACCGGGTGGGGAATGATTTTTGACTATGTAATGAATCCCATCATCTGTGTTATCTGGATCAGCAAAGCATGTTTGAATATTTTACCTGAAGTACCTTATGCTGTGTATGTGGTTTTTTTCGCAATTCTTTTCACCGGTCTTAATCTCAGAGGTATTGAAGCCAGTGCCCGCACTAATGCGATCATTGCAGCAGGACTTGGAGTAGTGATACTGCTGTTTCTTGGATCGGCAGTGAGGTACCTTATTATGAATCCTCCTGCTGAGCCCGGTGCGTGGACAAAGCCATTCTTTAATCCTGAAACCTTTGATTTTTCAGCTGTATCGACAGGTGCCTCACTGGCTGTGCTGACATACATAGGATTTGACGGCATTTCAACCCTTTCGGAGGAGGTTCATAATCCGCGCAGAAATATTTTGCTTGCTACAGTTCTCGTCTGTCTCATAACCGGTATCCTTGCTTCAATCCAGGTTTATGCGGCGCAGATGATCTGGCCGGGTACAGATTTCCCTGATCAGGACACAGCATTTGTATATGTTGCAGGAAAAGCAGGAGGTTTGTGGCTTTTCCATACCATCAACTTCGCTTTACTTGTGGCCTCAATAGGATCAGGCTCAGGAGCTCATCTTGGAGCAAGCCGCCTGCTTTACGGAATGGGAAGGGACAATGCAATTCCGAAAAAGTTCTTTGCAAAAATTCATCCGCGCACAAGAGTGCCTTCCAATAATATAATCCTCATCGGAGTTATAGTTCTTATCGGTGCATTCATACTTTCATATCCTCTCGGGGCACAGCTTCTCAACTTCGGGGCACTTATTGCCTTTATGGGTGTTAACATATCATCTTTCATACATAATTTCGTCAAAAGCGAAAAGAAGACTTTTTTTAATTTCATAATACCGTTGCTTGGATTTTCAGTATGCTTTTATCTATGGCTGAGCCTTGGAATCAAAGCCAAGATTGTAGGTCTTTGCTGGCTGATGGCAGGAGTAATATACGGCGCATACCGGACATCATTTTTCCGCAAGCCGCTGCAACTTGCACGTATTGAAGATAATAACACTTCAGAATAATCAAATATTTCAAACTAACAGATCAAAACTTCTAATATATGGCAGAGTCAAAACCTCAGGTAAAACGACTCCTCTCACTTGATGCCCTGCGCGGATTTGATATGTTCTGGATAATGGGAGGTGAAAACATCTTCACAGGTCTGGCAGTGCTTACAGGCTGGCCGATCTTTAAATGGAGCGCAGAACAGCTGGATCACGTACCCTGGCATGGATTTCATTTTTATGACATGATTTTTCCCCTGTTCCTTTTTATAGCAGGCGTATCATTCCCGTTCTCTCTGGCAAAAAGAATAGCAATGAATGAACGCCGAAGCTCCATCTACAGACATGTTATTTTCCGCGGTCTGATTCTGGTATTGCTTGGAATACTTTATAACAATGGCGTGAGATTTAATCTGTCGGAACTGCGCTATGGAAGTGTTCTTGGCAGAATAGGACTGGCGTGGATGTTTGCTTCGCTTATATTTATGAATACAAAACTTACCTGGAGAGTCATCTGGTTCTGGACTATACTGATCGGGTACTGGCTTCTTCTGCTTTTATTCCCGGCCCATGATCTCGGAGCAACTGATCCCTACTCACAAACAGGTAATCTTGCAAGCTATATCGACCGTATCCTTATGCCGGGAAGACTCTACCTTGGAAATCATGACCCGGAAGGCATATTCTCCACACTGCCGGCAATCTCAACTGCTTTGCTCGGTATGTTCACAGGAGAGTTTCTTAAATCAGACTTTCTGAAGGACAAGCAGATAAAGAAGGTTCTCATAATGGCTGGTGCAGGTATCCTGTTTATTATTATCGGCAAAATATGGGACCTGGCTTTCCCGATAAACAAGAACCTTTGGACCAGTTCTTTTGTATGTTTCGTGGGCGGGTTGAGCCTTCTTTTTCTTTC
>JABUEV010000300.1 GCA_013314865.1 Bacteroidales bacterium
GAAAGTCATTGTACTGTTGAGTTTTAATTTTTCTATATTTGCACAGATTTTTAAAACAAGGGGTTATTATGACTTTAAGTGAACAGGAACAGATAAGAAGGGAATCTCTTAATGAACTTCGAAAGCTAGGCATTAATCCATATCCTGCGGCAGAATACAAGACAAATGCATATGCACAGGACATCCTTAATAATTTTTCTCAGGAAAAAAACAATTACCAGGATGTAAGCATTGCCGGAAGGATTATGAGCCGCCGCATAATGGGCAGTGCCTCATTTGCTGAATTAATGGATTCTTCAGGAAAGATACAGATATATGTCCGTCGCGATGATGTCTGCCCCGGAGAAGATAAGACTCTGTATAATACTGTTTTCAAAAGACTGCTTGACATAGGAGACATTATAGGAGTCAAAGGCTTCGTCTTCAGAACAATGATGGGTGAAATTACTGTACATGTGAAGGAATTCACAATCCTGTGCAAGTCTATCAGACCGCTTCCTGTGGTAAAGGAGAAAGACGGGATACTCTACGATGCCGTCACTGATCCTGAAATGCGCTACAGGCAAAGGTATGTTGATCTGATTGTGAATCCTCATGTAAGGGATGTCTTCGTAAAAAGAACCCGTATCATTGATTCAATGAGAAATCTTTTCAATTCCAGAGGTTATCTGGAAGTTGAAACTCCCATACTTCAGCCCATACCCGGAGGAGCTGCCGCCAGGCCTTTCATTACACACCACAACACTCTTGACATTCCTCTCTACCTGAGAATTGCGAATGAGCTTTACCTTAAGCGCCTTATAGTGGGTGGATATGAGGGAGTATATGAATTTTCAAAAGATTTCAGAAATGAGGGTATGGACCGGACTCATAATCCTGAGTTTACAGTAATGGAAATATATGTTGCCTACAAGGATTATTTCTGGATGATGAACTTCACGGAAGAAATCATAAGTAAAGTGGCTTCAGAGGTTCTCGGAACCACTGAAATAGTGTACGGTGACAAAAAAATAAGCCTTAAGCCTCCTTTCAAACGGATAAGCATGCTCGATGCTATCAGGGAAAGTACAGGTAAAGATATCTCAGGCATGGATGAAATGTCTCTCAGAAACGTATGTGATGAACTTGGAATTGAGCATACCCTCGGAATGGGGAAAGGGAAACTCATCGATGCCATATTCAGTGAAAAGTGTGAACATAATTTTATACAGCCAACTTTTATAACAGACTATCCAGTTGAAACATCGCCGCTTACAAAGATGCACCGCAGTAAACCCGGACTTACAGAGCGGTTTGAGTTAATGATAAACGGGAAGGAGATTGCCAATGCATATTCAGAATTAAATGATCCGATTGATCAGCTTGAGCGGTTCCAGGAACAGCTTCGTCTCTCTGAAAAAGGAGACGATGAAGCAATGTTTATTGATTATGATTTCGTCAGGGCTCTTGAGTACGGAATGCCTCCGACATCGGGAATGGGAATAGGAATCGACAGACTTGCAATGCTCCTTACAAACCAGCCATCCATTCAGGATGTGCTTTTCTTCCCTCAAATGAAGCCTCTGGTTCCGAAAATTAAAAATGAAAGTCCCGACGAAGAGTACCTGAAACTAGGCATCCCGGAACAATGGATCAGCCCTCTGAAAAGTACAGGGTACACTACGATTAAAAGCCTCAGGGAGGTTGAAAAGGCAGGTAAACTGGCAAATGACCTTAACGGATACAACAAAAAAAATAAGCTTGGACTCGCCGGCCTTAGCCCTGAAACAGTGGAAGAGTGGATTAAGAAAGCAAAATCCTGATAAATCCTTGCAAAACTCAATTTATTGGCAAAACTACCCCCTGCTAAGATTTATTTGCTTTGTCTTTATTGTTGTCATAACTTTATAATGTTTAACGACATTGTAAAGAAAAATGGCACCAGGATCTAACAAACTCTCAAGGTTCTGGCAGGAAATTAAACGGCGGAAAACTGACAGGGTAATTATTGTATATGCTGCCACAGCATTTGTTATTCTCCAACTGGCCGACATATTAGCCCCCTCTTTGTCACTTCCTGCCTGGGTGTTTAATTTTATCATTGTCATCCTTGCCATTGGTTTCCCAGTTGCCGGAATTTTTTCATGGTTCTTTGATATTACCCCGAAGGGCATAGAAAAAACAAAACCTGTAAGTGATAAAAAGAGACACAAGATTCATGAAAATGTCACTCCCTGGAAAGGCACACTCCTTGCAAGTCTCTTCATAATTATTGTACTGATTGCATATAATATTGCCAGAAGCACCTCAGGATCAGGAGAAATTAGAAGAATGGCCAAAACCATTGCTGTTCTGCCATTTACAAATCTGAGTGAAAGCAATGAGCATTCATATCTCGGGGATGCAATCACTGATGAAATAATTATGCATCTCCAGAAAATTGAGAAATTTACCGTCAGGTCCTTTACATCAGTTTTACAATACAAGGAACGACTTGAACCTGTTCCTGTAATTGCCAGGGAACTTGAAGTCAATTTTATTGTGGAAGGAAGTGTACAGGTGTTTGATGACCGTTTCCGCATAAAAGTCCAGCTTATAAGGGCCGGCAAGGATTATCATCTCTGGGGTGACACCTATGAGGAAGAATGGAAGAATATCTTTTCAGTTCAACCTGAAATTGCTAAAAAGATTGCCGATAATCTGAAAACTATCCTGACAAAGGATGAAATAAAAAGAATTGAAAAAAAACCAACTGATAATGCAAGTGCCTATTCAAAATATCTTTCAGGAAAGCAGATCGCTGATGAGGCACGATATTTTTTCCTCCGGGGAATAAAATATACTGATTCAACAAGCTTTGATAATGCAATCCAAAGTTATGACCAGGCAATAAACTATGATTCGACATTTGCACTTGCTTACGCCAAACGTGCTATACTATATACATGGAGCTACTACATAGGATCAAGAGACAGCAACAAAATAAAAAAATGCAGGGAAGATATCGATAAAGCAAGGAAACTTGATCCGCAACTGCCCCAGTTAAAAATAGCAGAAGGCTTCTATTATTATTACTGCCTTAAAGATTATCCAGAAGCTTTAAAGCATTTCAGGGAAGCTTCGGACCTGGAACCGGAAAACTGGGAGCCTGTCTTTTATATGGCGCTTGTGCACAGACGGTATGGTAACTGGACTGAGTCTCAGTCTTTGATGAACAAGGTTCTCAGATACAATCCAAATGATGCCCTCATCCTTACCAATATAGGCCTCTCATATGATTTCCTGAGAAAATATGATTCTGCACTGGTATTTCATGATAAAGCCATAAAGGTATTGCCGGGATGGGAATCTCCATATGTCAACAAGATCGAAACCCTGCTTCGCAAATACGGTACCACATCAGATGCAAGATATGTGATGAATCTGGCTGTAAGGGAAACCGGGAAAAGTTTTCTTAAAATTAAAACCACAATAGATATTTATGACGGCAAGTTCAAGGATGCACTGAACCAGGTTGAATCAATCCTGGAAAAAACAATGCCCCCGGATAATACATTCCTTAACAGCTATAGCGACAAACTGATTCTTTGCGGTCTTCTCAACTTATTCATGAACAATACATCAGTCTCTCAGAAATATTTCGCATCAGCTGTTTCTTCAGTTATGGAAGAGACTCAGAACAGACCGGCTGACGAAGAAAGTTTAATAAAACTCGGCATCGCATATGCGGGACTAAAAAACAGGGAAAAAGCTGTCGAGACAGGACAGATGGCCCTGTCTCTTGTTAAGGACAATGCGCTTGAATCAACTGTGGCAAAAGAAGAACTGGCAAAAATCTACATAATGCTCGGGGATTATGATAATGCCCTGGAGATTTTGGATGAACTTCTTAGAACTCCATCCTTCTTCTCACTCAAAATGATTGAACTTGATCCTGTTTATAAGCCTCTGATATATCTTCCCGCCTTTCAGAAGATGGCTTTCAAATACTCGGGAGTGTAATTATAGACTAATGATCTTTGAATATGTTTTTTCTCAAACAATTTAATAAATAAGAAAATGGCAACTTTAAGAGACACTTTAGCTTACATGATGGATCCTGTCGACCATAACTGGCATATCAGTCCTGCCCAGGTTCAGGGAATGCTGACTTTGATGAATAATTATTTTAAGGCTGTTGAAGCCGCAAGAAAAGAGTATGAGACGTCAATGGCTCATCTGCTTGAAAATGCCTAT
>JABUEV010000301.1 GCA_013314865.1 Bacteroidales bacterium
CCGACTTATAAAAGAAAAGCGGCACCAGGTAAGCGGGATTAAAATGCCTGTCAGTGTAGACGATGCTGTTTCCTGCTGAAATTATAAGATGATTCACAGGAGTGAACGAAAACATGTTTGCCGCTATGTACTTTTTATGATACACTTTCCTGTATCTGGGGCCGTAGCTGTTAGTCACCCAGTAGGATCTTGCACTGTCTACAACCATTGAATTAAGCCAGCCATGATAATAATCAAAACTGAACCATTTTACAGGATTAAGATGGAGCCGGAGCTGAATGAAAGTGGGAGTATTTCCTCCGAAGATATTTGCACCATTGTAGTTATTTCCCCATTGCTGACGGTCCTTTACCAGTCCGGCATTTCCCCATTTCCACGACCAGGTCACCCCTCCCTGCATCTCACTCCAGTCGGTGCCCTCTTTTATGTGTCCCCCTTCACGCTGTGTAAGATAATCAGGTCGTCCGAGCAGGGGCTTTTCGTGATTGTCACGGAGAGACGCATAGAATCCCCAGTTCTGAATATAGCCCCTTGCTTCTGCCCCGTTGCGGAAATATGTCGCTTTGCCTGATGAATTAAGAAATATTTCCCCTCCCAGAATGGGATTAATGGTAAGTGAGAAGAGTGTGTCTTTATAATAAAAAAGATCTATCCTCCTGTTCCAGTTTTTTCCCTGATAAAGCTCCTTGCCAAAATCCTTCAGATAAAAATCCAGCTCATCACTTTGCCTTCTGTTCAGCTGGTCTCTCTTCTCATCCACCTGCTGAAGCAGACGGGCAATATATAACCTTGACCATGGCTTGACGGCAGAATTTATTTCAACAATCCCCTCATTGGCAAGCTCGTCAAGAAAGTCATAGATTCCGTAATTATTTACGGGATGCGGAACTTCCTGGGATTTAACCAAAACAGCAGGAAGATTTATGAGAAAAAGAAGGCTTAAAAATTTGATATACCTCACCATCTTGTATCCTTTGCCAACTGCAACTGCCTTTTGCCCGCTTCATTATGCCGGCTGAAATCTGTCCGGTAAATCATTTCTTTCCAGCCAGTTCAAAGATATTAAACCCCAGGTTTATTTCGTGGTTGTTAAAGACATTCATTGCGACGTCAGATGCGAAGTTGAAGTTATATGAAATCTTCAGGCTCTTTCCTATGCTTGCTCCCACTCCTGCACCTATAATCCCGGGGTCACGGTAGGCAAGGCTCAGCCAGACCTTCTGCTGGTACAGAATCTGTGTCGCAATTTCATACTGGCTCTTTATATATTTACCTCCTCTGACAACAACGATCGGAATCAAGTTCAACTTTTCAGACACACTGAAGTCATAAAGCGCATGTATCTGGAAATTTGCCAGCGGCTTATAGGTCACATCTACCTCATCATAGCCGGCATCGCCGAAACTTATATTTGTAAACATAAATCCTGTCTCCAGTCTGTTCCATTTCCAAACAGCTGAAGCGTCACTCATGAATTTGAGCTTGGATTTGACATTCTGGTTGATTAGGGAGGGATCAAGGTTATAATTGGGATCACTATAGTAATCGCTGATATTTAGAGTGTTGCGATATATACCTGCGGAAATGCCGAACAAAATCTTATGATCTTCATTGATGTTTACCCTGTAGGAATAAGAAGCAAGGGCATAAAGCTGGTCAAAAATTCCAGCCCTGTCGTAAATCATCTTCACCCCGTATCCGGCATTTTTCATGAAAGAGTTATTAAATGAAAGCCTGAATGTCTTCGGCCCTCCCTCAATGCCGCTCCAGTCACTCCGGTACCCCAGGAAAAGGAATTTACTGTTAAAATTACCTGCATAGGAAGGAGCGAATGAATACCTGTCAAGAAAATAACTTTCCGAGATTGGGATCTGCTGTGCAGAGAGCGCCGTGAAAGCTGTAACTGCAACTATGATTGAAATGAATTTCTTCATGTCGGTCAGGTTTAATATTTTTACTGTTTGCTTGTCATGGGATTGCAAAGTTCTGATTTCATCTCAGGATATTTACAGTTCCGGTTTTTGTTCCGGCATTCTGGGTTTTAATTACAAAATAGTATGCTCCTTCAGGCAAGGGATTCCCGTCAGATGTTCCGTCCCATGTGTTATTATAGTCGGGAAAGGAGAATACAAGTTTACCCCATCGGTTATATACTTTCACATCGCATTTACCCCATGCTTCCATTTCCGGCAACTCCCACAGGTCATTGAAACCGTCGTTGTTGGGAGTGAACAGGTTCATGATGTCCCTGTGAGATCCTAATACTTCTATTGTAGCCAATGCTTCTGCAGGATTGTAGCTCTCGTTTCCGGGGTGGTAAGCTCTTATCTGAACGTTTCCTCTTGATACGCCGGTTACCTGGTTTCCTGATACAGTAGCGCGCTGTGTGTTCAGGCTTTCAAACAGTACTGTAAGTCCGGATGTGGAAGTTGCACTCAGGGTTTTTGTTTCACCCACTCTCAGTTTTTCGGGATAGCCGGTGAAGGTAATAGTCTGGTCAATCTTTGTGACAGTCAGGGTGCCGTTTACGAAAACATAGTTGTAGTTATTGTCATTGCCGCCGGTAAATGTTATTGGATAATCGCCTCCTGGTGAATTCTGTACTGCAGTGGTGCCGATAACCGGCAGTTCATCAAGAACTGACTGGGTTTCCCCAAGAACAAATCCTGTGATGGTATATGTCAGTTCAGGGTTTGGCTGAAGATATGGCCTTGATTTGTTTTCCGCAGTAAACGTAAGGTCAGCTTTGCCAACAGTTTGTGTTCTGATATATCTTGCCGGTGCCCAGGTGGAATTTCCCGCCTGGCGTGCAGTAATATTTGAAACTCCCGGAAGCCTGACAGTAAGTGATGATCCGCTGATGGTTGCAACAACCTGGTTGGAGCTGGAATATGTGACTGCAAGGCCACTGCTTGATGTTGCAGTAAGAGCAAATGCAGGATCTCCGTATTTTTTGGGCGTCAGTTCCGGGAAATTTATTGTCTGTGCTCTCAGGGTCACAGGCTGATCGGTGAAAGATGCGAGCAGTCCCCCGGTTTGGCCGGTTACATCTCCCTGTGTATAGGATACCAGTACAGTTTCGGTACCTGTAAGTGGCGTTGCCAGTATCAGGGTTATGGTGTAAGGATCTCCTTCCTTGAGTTGAATTGATGAAATTGTTACAGGATTTCCATTAACCTTTACCGTGAACTGATTCTGTTTTCCTGCAGGATCGGCCATCGGAACGTCAAACTGAACCTCCACATCCGTACCTTTTGCGGCCGTCACAAAATTCGGGACGACAGCCGATATGACATTTATAGTTACCAGTCCCTCAGCTGAGTCGCCTGTGCCGTCATGAATCCTGAACCTGAAATTGCCTGCGCCATTTCCTGTATTACCGCTGGCCAGATATACCACATTCAACAAAGGGTCGGTCACTTCAGCCGGAACCGAAGTTATAAGCTGACCCCGGGTGCCGTTACTGCACTGGTAAAGCAATCCTTCAGGCGGCAAAGATGTAATTGTTGCGGTTTTTGGTCCGGCATCACCTCCGGTATATTTAAGCTGTATTATCTCCTCCTGGTTTTGTTCGACCCATCTGGTTTGGGGTACAGGCGCAAGGGGAGGATTGGAGCTTGTAAAGAACCTGTTTAATTCGCACCAGGTTGTTCCGGTTGCATTTCGTGCAAAGACTCCCCAGTAATAGGTTGTATCAAGCAAAAGGCCGGTAACATCATAACTGAGACCTGCTCCGGGAGAATAGGTCTGTGCCTCTGTCAGATCAGAATAATTTGAAATGTAAAGAGTATAGGATGCCGCATTCGATGCAGAAGCCCATTCAAACTTATAGTCAGAACCAATAATGGCATCAACCCCGGGGGCTGTCAGGAGTGTTATGCCAGGCTCCGGAAGGTTAATATTTGTCGTCAGGTAAACACCATCATAGATTGCATCAGGATTGATGGTATAGGTCGATCCAGAAGGAGTGAAGGAAATAGCTTTACCTGTATAGATTGTATCTGAGGCATGGTATGAATACTGGACTCCTGCAGTGCCGTCGGCATTTTCAAGTCCTATTGTTGCACTACTGCCATGAGCTCTCTGAGATACCTTGTCAACAATCAGACGGTATTGAACCTGGACAACATTAGTCGTTTCATACAAAATCACTGAAACAGTCCCGAAAAACGGAGGAAAAGGATAAAATCCCATATTCCTCGATTGTATGATA
>JABUEV010000302.1 GCA_013314865.1 Bacteroidales bacterium
TCAAAGTACCTCCTGACAAAAACAGGATTAAGCTTATCAACCTCGAGACCGGTAGCTTCAGGGGAGGCAGGACTGTTCTGATGTCCTGTAAGTGAATATCCAAGACGCATGATAATCCATTTCCCGTCAGGGGGAGTCCACTCAAGGAAGCCATCCTTACGCATCTGTGAAGTAAGATCAATGACACTACTTCCGGATATAGAATTTTGCACCGCGGGAGTGGGGGAATTAGCAAGGTCACGAGCTGTAACTGCCGCAAATCCGGCTTTCTCTTCGAATCTGTTTACACGTCCGACTGTATGCAGGACCAGTTCAGAAACGTAAATTCCGGCAGGAGCGGACTGCTGATTAGCGTTTCCAAAACCAGGAGTTCCTGCGCTTGCATTCTGCCTGTCAGGAGAAGGCTCGGGAGTCAGGACAGTTAAGCGGAAAAATTTACCTGTAGCAGGTTTAAAAGTGATAGTATTCTGAGCTACACGCCCAGGTATAACATCTGTCACTTTGGTAAATGTCCTGCCATCGTCACTCACCTCCAGGGAACGGGTTCCGGAAGCGGCGCCTCTCCCCTGGCCAAACATTCCTCCTCCGCCACCGCTTGAGGCAAAAGTGACAGCGTGTATGGTCTGCGGACCTGAAAATTCAAATTGTATCCAGGAGCTTTTGCCTGCAGGAGCAGCAGGAAGCAAAGCAGATCTGACAAGATCTCCGTCAGTAAGTTCGCTCAGACTGAATTTTCCACCGCTTGAAGTGACTTTTGGAGCCAATTCATTTAAGGATTTATAATTATCCGGAAGTCTGAATGCAACAACTGCCGCATCAGCGTAAAATTCAGGAATACTTGGTGCCTCTTCTCCCTGGCGTGCCCTTCTCTCCATTCCCACATTCTGAAATGTTCCTGTTGTAGAGGGAGGGTTAGGTAGCACACCGGAAAATGGTTTGCCGCCTTCGACCATGGTTTCACTCCAGACAAACTTTTTCATTGCCTCTTCCGGTTTAACCCAGGGACCACCGCTTTCACTCCATCCCGGAGAGCCTGCAATAGCCATCTCAAGGTCAAGAGAATCAGCAAGTCTTGCTGCAAGTCTGAAAGCATCTTTCCATTCCGGCGTCATGAAAATAAGACGTTTATCAACGATCTGAGGAGTTGTGAGACCTGCGTCAAAGTTCTGGAACCCGCCAATCCCGGCCCGGTGCATCCATTCGAGGTCTGCTTTTATACCTTCGCGGGTAATATTCCCGTTCATCCAGTGCCACCAGACTCTAGGCTTGGCACTGTTTGGAGGATTTTTAAACTCCGACTCTATCTTCCTCCAGTTGTCTGATCCGGGACCGGAGCAGTTAAGCAGAAATACTGTTATCAATACAAGACTAATAAAATGAGCTATCCGAAATGTTGATCTATGATTAAAATCTTCTAAGACATTTAATGCATTCATAAATAATAACTTATTAAGTTCAATATTTACCACTATTGCATGTTTTTAAAACTCAGTATTTTAGTTTTACAGCTGGTTCTTAATGCTTGTAATCTCACTATTCTCATAACCTGTCTTATTTTCTTTTCAGCAGAACATCCTTTTCATACCTGCGAATCTCATCGATATAATCTTCTCCTGCAGGTACATTATTTACCAGACAATAATAGTCATACACTGCACCAAGAGGCTTTGTTTTCATTACTTCCATCAGGGCCAGCCTTTCGAAAAATCTGCCATACTCCTCATGATTTCTAAGTTCATCCACCGGTTCGAGAAGCGCATTAAGGAATGCAAGCTGGGCAGCACGCGTTCCTACAACATAAGCTCCGATACGGTTGAGACTGGCATCAAAATAATCGAGTCCTACGTTTACTCTTTCAAGTGCGTTGCAGCGTACTATCTCATGTGCTATTGACTGAATTTCGTCGTTAAAAATCACAACATGATCACTGTCCCATCTCACACCCCGTGTAAGGTGAAGCATCAGTTCGTCAACATAAAGCAGTAGAGATGATATTTTGTCAGCAACCTGCTCGGTCGGATGAAAATGACCGTTGTCAAGCGTAATGAGCTTTCTGTTTTTAATTCCATAACCGAAATAAAACTCTGCCGAACCCACAACCATGGCTTCGGAACCAATACCGAATAGCTTGCATTCAACTGAGTCCTTGAGATATTTTAAGGGATACTCATCTCTGAATATTTCATCAAGAGATTCCATCAGGAGCTTGCGGTGAGTGTACCGGTCAACAGGAACATCCTTTGAACCGTCAGGAATCCAAATATTATTTATGCAAGGCGTTCCGAGCTGTTTGCCCATTTCAGCCGCAATTGTCCTGCATCTTCTGTTGTGTTCTATCCAGAACCTCCTGACCTTTTCATTTTTGCTCGAAAGTGTGTAGCCATCATTTGCAAGAGGGTGCGAAAAACATGTGGGATTGAAATCCAAAGCTATACCAAGCTTTTTTGCCCAGTCAATCCAGCTCTGGAAATGTTTAACTTCTATCTGGTCCCTGTCAACTTTTTTCCCATTAAAATCACCATAGATTGCATGAAGGGAAAGCCTCTGTTTTCCCGGGAGCAGGCTCATTACTTTCTCTATATCAGAACGAAGATGGTCAATTGAACAGGCTTTGCCGGGATAATTACCAGTAGTCTGAATGCCTCCTCCGCCAAGCACGGCGTCTGGCATCTCAAAACCGCCAACATCATCAGTCTGCCAGCAATGCAGACTGATCTGTATTTTGTCAAGCTTTTTAAGAGCAGTCTCTGTATCAACTCCTACCCGGGCATACTCTTCTTTTGCGCAGTTATATAACTGAAATATTTTTTTCTTGTTCATACGAAGGTTTCAAAGGTTTATGGTTTATGGTTTATGGTTTCGGGTTTACATGATGTATAAATATTCATAGCATTATCAATTCTTTGGTTATTGTTTGCTATCCAGAGTTGTTCAATCTTTTGAACAGAATAGAAATAGGACTGCCATACCTGTCGTAAATGCCTACAGAACAGATGCTATCAGTATAATTAAAACCGGCTGAATACAAATAAGCCATTCTGGATAGTTCAGGGTCAGGTTACACATTTTGATCAAAATTATTCCTGTTAAAAGATTAAGTCAATTGATAATTTGGGAAAGATTTATATAAATTGGCAAAAAAGTCAACTGGCTGTATTATGTAATTATTAAGCTAATTCATTTAAAAAATAACCCGTATAGTTCTCAAACCAACATATTTTTATTAAATTAGCGAAAGTCGGGTAAAAAGTAATCATCCTGCCCGTTTATATATTTTGGAAAAAAATATACATTCTGGAAAAATAATGGAAAGCAATTTCAAATATCTTACGCATAATCCGGATGATAAAAAGTGGGGATTATACCTGATGGTTGCGGGATCAGCCCGAATAATGCCCAATACAAATTATCCTCCCCGGGGTCACCCGACCGGGTATAACTTTCACTGGAGCAACGGACGGATACTTCAGGAATACCAGTTGAATTATATTACTGAGGGAGAGGGCATAATGGAGACCCGAAAATCCAGATACAATATTAAAGCAGGGTCAATAATTCTACTGCATCCGAATGTGTGGCATCGGTATAAACCCGTAAGAGAAACAGGCTGGTTCGAACATTATATCGGATTCAGGGGAGAAATGGCTGACAATCTTATTAAATCTTCGGATGTACTCAGGGACTTGAATGTTATTCAGATTGGCTTTCACGAAAATATTCTTCGTGACTTCAATGAAATTATTGCTGAGGCATTGAACGAAAAGCCGGGATATCACCAGGTTTGTTCGGGACTGGTAATTCATATACTTGGACAGATTATTTCTATCCAGAAGAACAAAAGTTTCAGGTTCACCCCTCTTGAGAGCAATATTCAGAGAGCATGCATAATGATGAGAGGAAAACTGACTGATAATATTAATATTGAAGAGATTGCCAATGAACTTCAGGCTGACTATTCCCAGTTCAGAAAGGCTTTCAAAAAATATACTGGATTGTCTCCAAAACAGTACCACATGTCCTTAAGGTTGAAGCAGGCATCATACATTCTGACAAACACCGACTTGTCTGTTAAGGAGATTTCGTCAAAACTTGGATTCTCAACGCAGTCTTATTTCAGCAAGCTGTTTAAGGAGAAGATGAAAAAGACTCCAAGCAGGTATAGGATAGGCAATGGCGGCATTTCAAGATAACCGAAAATAATACTTC
>JABUEV010000303.1 GCA_013314865.1 Bacteroidales bacterium
GAAAGAGCCGGATTCGAGGTAAGAGACGTTCATTATACACACTATGGAAGACTCTGTCCTATAGAAACTCCGGAAGGTCCTAACATCGGTCTGATATCTTCGCTTTGTGTATATGCCAGGATAAATGATCTTGGATTCATTGAGACACCATACCTCAAAGTTGACCAGGCTAAGGTAAATCTCAGTAACGACGGGGTAGTCTGGCTAAGTGCCGAAGAGGAGGAAGAAAAGATTATTGCCCAGGCAAACGCACCTCTTACAGAAGATGGCAGATTTGTTAATCCTAAGGCAAAGTGCAGATTTGAGGCTGACTATCCTTTCGAAGACGTATCAAAAGTCGACCTGATGGACGTTGCTCCGAATCAGATCGCTTCAATAGCTGCATCACTTATACCTTTCCTTGAACATGATGATGCCAACAGGGCACTCATGGGATCAAATATGATGCGTCAGGCAGTGCCTCTTATTAATCCTGAAACACCTATCGTTGGTACCGGTCTTGAGACCCAGGTAATAAGCGATAGCAGAATACTCTATGTGGCTGAAGGAGACGGCATTGTTGAATATGTGGATGCCAACGAAATTGTCATTCGTTATACAAGAACTGATGAAGAAAAGTTTGTCAGCTTTGACGATGATGTAAAACATTACATTCTGCCGAAATATAAAAAGACCAATCAGAATACCTGCATTAACCTTATACCTATAGTCAAAAAAGGTGAGAAAGTAAGAAAAGGTCAGGTTCTGACTGAAGGTTATGGCACCAAAAACGGTGAACTGGCTCTTGGACGCAACCTGAAGGTTGCATTCATGCCGTGGAAAGGATACAACTTTGAGGATGCAATAGTCATTTCCGAAAAAGTTGTTCAGGATGATATGTTTACATCGGTTCATATTGATGAATATCTTCTTGAGGTTCGGGATACAAAGAGAGGGCTTGAGGAACTCACATCCGATATACCCAATGTCAGCGAGGAGGCAACCAAAAACCTCGATGAAAACGGACTCATCAGAATCGGTGCACATGTAAAACCAGGTGACATTCTGATAGGTAAGATCACGCCAAAAGGTGAATCTGATCCTTCTCCTGAAGAAAAACTTCTTCGTGCAATCTTCGGTGACAAGGCAGGCGATGTAAAGGATGCTTCACTCAAGGCAGGGCCTTCACTCGAAGGTGTCGTGATTGACAAAAAGCTCTTTACCAGAGCTATAAAGGACAGAAAAGCCAAGGCTGTTGAAAAACCCCTTCTCGATAAGATTGAAGCTGAATTCAACAGAAGTGTCGAGGAACTTAAAAACCGACTGGTTGACAAGCTGTTCATACTTGTGAACGGAAAAACTTCACAGGGTGTTAAGGATTATCTTAATGTCGACATTATTCCTAAGGGAAGCAAGTTCACTCTTAAACAGCTTCAGGAAATAGATTATCTGAACATCAATCCGAACAAATGGACCACAGATAAAAAGAAGAATGACAGTATCAAGCAACTCCTTCATAATTATGTAATTAAGTACAAGGAGATTGATGGCATCTATAAGAGAAAGAAATACAACATTACGATCGGTGATGAACTGCCGGCCGGCATTGTAAGGCTTGCCAAAGTATATATTGCCAAGAAGCGTAAAATAAAGGTAGGCGACAAGATGGCAGGAAGGCATGGAAACAAGGGTATCGTGGCAAAAATAGTCCGGCAGGAGGACATGCCGTTCCTCGAAGATGGTACCCCGGTTGACATAGTCCTCAATCCTCTTGGCGTGCCTTCACGAATGAATCTCGGACAGATTTACGAGACTGTTCTTGGATGGGCCGGCCAGAAACTTGGAGTAAAATTCTCATCTCCGATATTCGACGGCGCCTCAATCGATCAGATTACCGAGTATACTGACAAGGCAGGTCTTCCAAAATACGGAAAGACATACCTTTATGACGGCGGCACCGGCGAAAGATTTGACCAGCCTGCAACTGTCGGAGTTATCTATATGATGAAACTTGGACATATGGTTGATGACAAGATGCACGCACGTTCAATCGGACCTTATTCGCTGATCACTCAGCAGCCTCTGGGAGGTAAAGCCCAGTTCGGAGGCCAGCGTTTCGGTGAAATGGAAGTCTGGGCACTCGAAGCCTTTGGCGCTGCTCATATCCTCCAGGAAATCCTTACAATAAAATCGGACGATGTGGTAGGCCGTGCAAAAGCTTATGAGGCTATCGTTAAAGGAGAACCAATGCCTCAGCCGGGAATTCCTGAATCACTCAATGTGCTTCTCCACGAACTTCGCGGTCTGGGACTAAGCGTGATTCTTGATTAAGATTAATTATGCATTCACTTTTTAATTGAAAAAAACAGAATATGTCATTCAGAAGAGATAACAAAGCCAAAACTATCTATTCAAAGATATCTATAGGCCTTGCTTCACCTGAGGAAATTCTTGACCGTTCCAGCGGAGAGGTTTTGAAGCCGGAAACAATAAACTACAGGACCTACAAACCTGAACGGGATGGATTGTTTTGTGAAAGAATTTTCGGCCCCGTGAAGGACTATGAGTGCCATTGCGGAAAATACAAAAGAATCCGTTACAAGGGCATAGTGTGTGACAGATGCGGTGTTGAGGTAACTGAAAAGAAGGTGCGGCGTGAAAGAATGGGACATATTTCACTTGTTGTTCCGGTTGCCCACATCTGGTATTTCAGGTCATTGCCTAACAAGATCGGGTATCTTCTGGGCCTCCCGACCAAGAAGCTTGACTCAATTATATACTATGAAAGATATGTAGTCATTAACCCGGGAATTAAGGCTGCAGACGGAGTCAAATACCTTGATTTCCTGACTGAAGAGGAGTATATTGAAATAATAGAGTCGTTGCCCAAGGAGAATCAGTATCTGGAAGACACACATCCCGACAAGTTTGTCGCAGACATGGGCGCTGAAGCACTCTATAAACTTCTGAGCCGAATTGACCTTGACGAACTCTCTTATTCCCTTCGCCACAGGGCTAATACCGAAACCTCCCAGCAAAGGAAGAATGAGGCGCTTAAACGTCTTCAGGTAGTGGAGGCGTTCCGCGAATCAAGAAATGTGAACAGACCTGAATGGATGATAATAAAGGTGGTTCCGGTAATACCCCCTGAACTGAGACCGCTGGTTCCGCTCGACGGAGGCAGATTTGCAACCAGTGACCTTAACGACCTTTACAGAAGGGTGATAATAAGAAATAACAGGCTTAAAAGACTTATTGAAATAAAGGCTCCTGAAGTTATTCTCAGAAATGAAAAAAGAATGCTTCAGGAGGCAGTTGATTCACTTTTTGACAATTCAAGAAAGGCAAATGCTGTAAAAACTGATGCCAATCGTCCTCTTAAGTCTTTGAGCGACAGCCTTAAAGGGAAACAGGGGCGATTCCGTCAGAACTTGCTTGGTAAAAGAGTGGACTACTCAGCCAGATCAGTAATCGTCGTAGGACCTGAACTCAATCTGCATGAATGCGGGTTGCCTAAAGATATGGCGGCCGAACTGTATAAGCCTTTCATTATAAGAAAACTCATAGAAAGAGGCATTGTAAAAACTGTTAAATCAGCCAAAAAGATAGTTGACAGAAAGGATCCTGTTGTATGGGATATACTTGAAAACGTGCTTAAAGGACACCCGGTGCTCCTTAACAGGGCACCAACACTGCACCGCCTCGGGATTCAGGCTTTCCAGCCTAAACTTATAGAAGGCAAGGCAATCCAGCTTCACCCTCTCGTATGTACTGCATTCAATGCTGACTTCGACGGTGACCAGATGGCTGTACATTTGCCTCTTGGAAATACGGCAATCCTTGAAGCCCAGATGCTCATGCTCGCGTCCCATAATATCCTCAATCCTGCGAATGGTGCTCCTATCACCGTTCCTTCACAGGATATGGTTCTTGGCCTCTATTATATTACCAAAGGCAAGCGAAGCACTGCCACTGAGAAAGTCAGGGGAGAAGGCCTTGTATTCTACTCTCCTGAGGAGGTTACAATAGCATATAATGAAGGAAAGGTTGACCTGCATGCATTTATTAAAGTAAAGGTTAATGACAGGATTGACGGCCAGATGGTCAATCACTTAATAGAAACTACTGTAGGGAGGGTAATTTTTAACCACTATGTGCCTGCCGAAGTGGGATTCATCAACGAAGTGCTTACAAAAAAATCACTGCGTGATATTA
>JABUEV010000304.1 GCA_013314865.1 Bacteroidales bacterium
TTTACAGTAAATTTTCGCATGAAGCCTTTGCACAGCTTATCAGGCCCGGCACTGCAATTGTGATTGATGATGTTGAAGACAGGGATATTGGTTCTATTGGTTCCAATAATATTTTGTCATGGTATAAAAGAGGGGCAGTCGGGGTTGTGACCGATGCAGGAGCCAGGGACACTGATGAGATAGGATTGGAAGAGGTTCCGCTGTATCTGAGGAAAAAAGGAAGGGGTATCAGACCCGGGAGAAATGAAATTGAGTCGGTAAACCGGCCGGTTGTAATAGGGGGAGTGCTGGTATGCCCGGGAGATGTTGTGGTTGCTGACGGTGACGGAGTGGTTGTAGTCCCAAGGGCTGTGGCTGAACAGGTTGCAAATTATGCATCAAAAATACTTGCAGGAGACAAGTCAGCCAGAAGGAACCTGTATGAAAGCCTGGGAAAACCTCTGGATAAAACTGTAAAATAAAAATCTTTTAGCAGGCATTATTTCATCCATCCACCCATTTTTTAAAGTCTGCGACTCTTTCACGGCTTACAACAAACTCATCTCCGCTTGTTCCGTTTTTTAGTGTCAGTACCAGCCTGCTTGAAGAGTAACTGTAAATAAGTGAAATTGAATTGATATTAATTATACAGTTTCGGTTTATCCTGAAGAATTTTCGAGGATCAAGCATACCCTGGATCTCATCAAGAGAGTAATCAATTCCATAATCCCTGCCCTGAAAGTCATTTAAGAAAACATTCCTTTCAATAATATGAAAATGACTTATTTCTCCCACCGGAACAGACTTGTATTTTTCTCCAGTCTTTAAAAGAAACCTTGATTTGTACTGGTTCCTGAACTCGTTAAGCAGTTGACTGAAATCACGTCTGTAAGGATCTTTATTGTCATAATAAAGCTTCCTGAATTTTTTCAGGGCTGAAGAAAGAGATTCTTCTTCTATCGGTTTCAGCAAATAATCTATGCTGTTCACTTTAAATGCCCTAAGTGTGTATTCGTCGTATGCAGTCGTAAAAATAACCGGAGTATCAACATTTATAGTCTCAAAGATTTCAAAGCACAGCCCATCATCAAGCTGTATATCCATAAGTATTAAATCAGGATCAGGTTTCATCTGGAGCCTGTTAATCGTTTCTTCAACTGTCTCCATAACTCCGGCAATATTTATTGACTTATCAATTCTTTTGAGGAGCATGCTTAATTTATCAGCTGCCGGTCTCTCATTCTCGACTATTAATATATTCATTTTTCAATAAAGGTATTTTCACGATAAAAGATTCATCAGATTCAGAGATTATCAAATTTTTTCCTGTGGTCAGTTTAACACGTTCAGCAAGATTTCTGAGTCCGATCCCGGTAGTCATCAACTGGCTGGCTTTTTTTCTGAGTGTGTTACTTACAACAATCAAATCATCCTGCATGGTTATTTTTATTATTAAAGGCTTTTCACGTGTTGCAATATTGTGTTTAATAGCATTCTCCGCAAGAATCTGGAGGGATACAGGAAGTATTTTATATTGGTCAGCTGAGTTTATGTTTATCTCCAGGACTATCTTGTCATCATCGCGTATCTTATGAAGATTAAGATAATTGGTTACAAATTCTATTTCAGATTGCAGAGGCACCATATCATTATGACTGTTTTCGAGAATATATCTGTATACAAATGAAAGATTATTGATAAATGTTTCAGCAGCATCCGGGTTTGTATTGATAAGAGATGATATGGTATTGAGGCTGTTGAAGAGAAAGTGAGGATTTACCTGACTCTTAAGAGTTTCGTTCTGGAATATAAGATTCTGTTCTCTGAGTTGTTGTTCTCTTCTGAGAGATGTCTGCCATAATAGTACTATAAAAATAATCGAACCCAAAAGCAAACCTTTAATAGTTGATTTGAACCAGTCTTTTATATCATATTCAAAAAAATCAGGGACAACTCTTGAAAGATCTTTACCGGTCAGGCTTCCGGCTAAATACTTCATGACAATGAAAAGTATCATTGATACCAGCAGGCATGCAAAAAGAAAGACCAGTAAACGTCCGGCTACATCCCTTGTAACTTCAATTGGATTTCTGTCATAGTTAAGTTTCATAAAAAGTAAACCGCCCAGGAAGATGAAAACTTCAATCTGACCAGTCAGAATTAAAAAGACAAAAACCGAATCAAATGGTTTATCAATAAATCTGCCTGATATTGCCAGAATCAGCGTCAAAACCAGAGATAAAGCAACGATGGCAGTATGAGATGCCAGTTTTTTCTGGTCAAAAAAATTCGTAAGTTTTATTTCTTTCATAACACCCGGCATTACAGATTCAATAAATTCTGCGTACCTCAATTTCCCTTGAGGTTTTAAGCAGGAATGTGTTATTCATTGATTCCACTTCTATTTCCTGTGCTGTGCCACTGTACATAAATGCCTGCTCAATCTCACGGGTACGGACAGAAACCCAAATTGTCCCCCAGTATTGTTCAGCTCCTTTTGTCCTGACACCCGGCATGGCTATTTCCAAAAAATTGTCGGTTGCGCTGAATTCAATTACAGAACAAATTTCGTTGTTTATTACTGAAATACCGCTCCAACAAAGCAAAATCTTATTATGGGTATACTTTCCAATCTCCGCCATGTCAAACTGAAAATTCAGGCCGGGGATACTGTATGGCTCATTAAGCTTAAGGGAGTCAGAAAAGTCCCATGCAAAGATGTTTAATGACAGCATATCCCAAATAAGATTTCTGGCGAAAACGTTTTCCGGAGTGGCAGGAAAATCACGAAATACTTCACTGCTTAACATTTTGTCTGAAGGTATATATCGGAAGTTCTCCATAAAATCCTGTCTTTCCCCTACAGGGAAGGATTCTGAGTAACTGTTCGAACCTGAAAGAAAAACATTGTTCCACTTAACGTACCCGTCTTCTGAACCTTTGGTATATTCACCGCTAATCCTTGTCTTACCGGTGAAATTTCCATCAAAATCCCTGTTTATATAAGTGGCAATCATGAGATATCTTTTAAGAGTTCCATCATTTTCAGGCCTGCCGCCTGGAAGTGATGAAAGGTATCTTTTCATCAATTTGGCGCGGTTTTGCCCGAGACATTTTTCTGTTAAAAATATACCGGTTAAAGCCAGTGTCCCAATCATTATTAAAGTCAGCTTCGTTCTCATTTCAGTAATTTTTATTGGTTATAAACCCAAAGAAAGGGCACTTAATGTATAATATCAAAAAAATACTGCAGAGTTGCTGAAACTGCAAGCTGAGTGGTAAAACAACTGACCCGAATCGTAATTTAAAAATTTATTTGTTCCAATCAGGTTTTTTTTGAAATTAGCTATATGAAATAAATTTCAATCTTATCTACAAGGTTCTTGACATATTTTTTGTCGTTCTGCACTCTTCCCTGATAGTATTCAATCTTTTCGGCTGGATTGTCAGAAAGACGAGGATATGGAATCTTATAACCCTTTGCCTGACAGGTGCATCATGGACACTGCTGGGGCTTGTTGTGGGCACAATGGGATATTGCCCCCTTACCGACTGGCATTTCAGGATTCTTGAGAAACTGGGGGAAAGAAACCTGCCCGACTCTTATGTTATGTATCTGATAAAAAGAACAACAAGGATTGAAATAGACTCAATCCTTGTTGACAAGTTTACATTGTATCTTTTTCTTGCAGCCCTTGTATTCTCTGTAATATTCAATATAAAAGATTACATCAGACAAAGGAAGAAAAGCCTGCAGACAGAAAAATAAAGATTTTCTCTATTTCCTTCCCAGGAGTCCTCCCAGCAGTGATCCAAGCACTCCTCTGCCTTTTCCCTGTCCGGCACCGCTTTTCAAAAGAAATCCCGCAATATCATCAATAATGCTTCCATCCCCGTCAGCATCGAGAAGAGCTCCGATTCCACCGATTCCTGCATTGCTGGTGTCTCGCTTTCTGGTTAGTGCACCCAGGATTATAGGAGCCAGAGCAGGTATCATTTTCATGATTTTTGAAGCATCAATGTTAAGTGATTTGCCAAGAACCTGTGCTGCCTGAACGCCGCCTCCTGTCCCAAGCAATCCGCCAAGATTGGCATCTGCTGTCGGATCATTTATTTTTCTGGCGATTATATCCTGTATATTGTCCAGTACAGAAGGATCTCCGTATTTGTTAAGAATGTGGTTAACCCTTTCATCACCTCCGCGCTCATCTTTC
>JABUEV010000305.1 GCA_013314865.1 Bacteroidales bacterium
AGTCGCATCTGCTCTTAATCTTAAGCGTTCAACCCTAAGTGGCTATGAGAACGGTATAGCTCAGCCGGGGATAGATATTCTGGTGTCATTCTCGGGATATTTCAATGTATCAATTGATACTTTATTAAAAGTCGATCTGTCCCGGTTGTCCGAGAGTCAGCTTGGTGAACTGGAGCGCGGGTATGATGCTTATATAAAGGGAAGCAATCTGAGAGTCCTTGCCACCACTGTTAACCGGGACAATACTGAAAATATAGAGCTTGTGCCTGAAAAGGCAAAAGCCGGGTATACGACGGGATATGCGGATCCGGAATTCATTGGCGAGCTTCCGGTTTTCAGACTGCCATTCCTGTCAGACAAAAGAAAATACAGAACTTTCCAGCTGAAGGGGGATTCTATGCTTCCTATCCCTGACGGATCGTGGGTTACCGGGGAATTTCTGCAGGACTGGAGGGAGATAATCAGCGGAAAGGCTTATATAGTTTTTACACTTGATGACGGAATTGTATTTAAAATAGTGGAAAACAACATATCAAAAAACGGGAAACTGATTCTTTATTCCCTCAATCCATTGTATGAACCTTATGAAGTCCATATAAATGATGTGAAGGAAATCTGGAAATTCGTCAATTATATAAGCAGTGAGCTTCCTGATCCGGTTCTTCCCGAGAAACAGATTTTTCAGTCTATTGCCGTCATGAAAAATGACCTTGAAAGAATTAAGGCAAAACTGGGTGCCGATATTTCAGATATCAACGAAGATATCAATTAATAATATGTTGTTTTACAGTATTTTATGCTTCCTGACCATCCCATTCATATGTTTTCAGGAATTAAACGACCAAACAGGGCAGGGGAGAAGTGATAAAATCAAGGAATAAAAAACCTGGTCATTGAGACCAGGTTTTTGTCATTTTTTCCTGATAACCAGGAATTCTCTGATTGTGAATTTAAGATTCAGATACTGAAAGATTATTCCTGAGGTATTATTCGTTGGTCAGTTGAATTATGAGCTGAATAATTTTTTCATGTTCTGAATCAGGTATTTTACCTTTGTAAATTGCACGGCAGATCCTGTTTTTGTCAAGTATAACAACACTGTAGCTGTCCCGCGGCAGTCCCCACAATTCCTGCAGAGTGCCCTTATAGTCGAAAAGTATTGTGGTATCATACTTTTTTGCCTTGTTGCCTGCAATCATACGGATAAGTCCGTTTGGCTTCCATGTTGATTTACAGTCTACAATACCAAATCCCTTGAAATAATCCTTGTTAATTCGTTTGTCAATATCGGCAGCTTTGTCCACTGCATCGTTGAAAGCATCATTCAGATCCGATTCATCAGGGTCCACATAATTAACTTGCAAGACTTTGCCGGCCCAGGAATTCATGGTGAATTCGTTTTTATCAGCATCCGTAAAGGTCCATTCCGGTGCCTTCATTCCGACTTCAAGCTTGACAGCCTGACTGACAACGGAAGTGAGTCCGGTGACTGTAAAAAGAATAATAAAAATCAGTTTTTTCATGATCAGAGGTTTTAAATTTTTTTAAATATATGCATATTTTTTAATTGAAATAATTCTCTACGAAAAGTGACACTAATTTCTTTTATGACTTAATGCCTGAATTACAGATTATTTGCCCATGAATCAATAATCATTGAGAAAGTCATTCAGCGGCTTAATTTCCCGGGAAGCTTTTACAATGAAATCAAATCCTTTTCCGGTTGTTAAATCAGAATCTTTTATGGCTGACGACACTATGAAACTTTTCATCCTCAGCAATTCAATATATTTATGATCCCTTCCATAACCTTTAGGGACTCCTTTAAGTTTTTCACCATCAAGCTGTCCGAAATATTCCTTAAATGCTTTATTATTCATTATATTTTCAAGCAGATCACCCTGTTCATCTATTTTCTGCCTTATTGCATAAAGCCATTGAGCAGGAGGGAGATAGGCTCCGCCTGCCACCATGCTGTTATTTCCCGGCTCAACGTGAATGTAATACCCGGCAAACCTGTCACCATTCTTTTTCCCTCCTTTAACAATGAAAGCCCCAAAATGGGTTTTATAAAGTGTTTTGTCCTCAGAGAACCGTATATCGCGATTTATCCTGTATGTACAGCTGCTTGCCTCAAGTCCTTTCAGTATCGGATCGAACCGGGAGATTTCGTTTATTATTTCCTGAACAAACGACTCATAGTCAGCCTTTGCATCCAGATACCTCTGGCGGTTTTTCTGAAACCACTCCCTGTAATTATTTTTTTTAATATCCCTCAGAAAATCAAGCGTTGAAAGGTCGATCTTTTTCATAGTAGGTAAGATTTATGCAAATGTATCTATATTTAGCCTATAACAATTCCTGTTTTGTTAATAACTCCTGTGACAGATTTTTTTTAAAAATTTATTTTAGAAACAATTTTTAATGTTTAATGCTGTTATATAAGTCAGTTAAAATTAATTATTATGAGTGAAATATATTCGATAAGTCCCAGCGGGGAAAAATTTCCCCTTCCCAAACCTGAAGATTACAAAAAAGAGTTTGAGTTTCTTAAGAAAAGGGTGGACGAGGAAAGAGCCAAAGGCCGGGAGATAGTGGTTGTTATGGGCGTAGGATTCGTTGGGGCTGTAATGGCTGCAATAGTGGCTGATACAGTTGACAAAAACGGACAGCCTTCAAAATTTGTGATTGGCATGCAGAGGCCAAGTGTAAGAAGTTTCTGGAAGATTCCCTTGCTGAACCGCGGAGTTTCACCTGTCAAGGCAGAAGACCCTGAAGTGGATCCGATGATCAACAGATGCGTTAACGAGAAAAAGACACTTATTGCAACCTATACCTATGATGTTCTGAAGCTTGCCGATGTAGTAGTGGTTGATGTCCAGTGTGATTATCTCAAGAATGACCTTGGAAATGTCAGAAACGGTCAGACTGATATGGCCGCTCTGGAGGCATCACTTAACGTGATTGCAGAGCATATTCCTGCCAATGCGCTTGTTCTCATTGAAACAACTGTGGCTCCAGGCACCACTGAACAGGTTGCATATCCGATAATGAAAAAAGTATTCCGTAAAAGGGGAATTGAGACGGATCCGTTGCTTGCTCACAGTTATGAAAGAGTAATGCCGGGAAGAAACTATGTTGCCAGCATACGCGATTTCTGGAGGGTTTGCAGTGGCATTAACCAGACGGCAAGAGAAAGAGTTGTGAAATTCCTTAATGAAGTCATCAACACCGAAAAATTTCCTCTTACAGTGATGGACAGGCCAATAGAATCGGAAACTGCCAAAATAGTTGAGAACAGTTACAGGGCTACCATTCTGGCATTTCTTGATGAATGGAGTCTTTTTGCTGAAAGGAATGGCGTCGACCTGGTTAAGGTGATAAAAGCAATTAAAGTGCGTCCCACACACAGTAATATTATCTTTCCGGGGCCGGGAATTGGCGGTTATTGCCTTCCAAAAGACGGGGGCCTTGGAATCTGGGCGTATAAGCATATACTTGGTTTTGAGGATGATATATTCAGAATAACACCTGTGGCTATAGACATCAATGACACACGCGGATTGCATGTGGGACAACTTACAAGAGATGCATTGAGGAACATGGGACAGCCAATTGCTGCCGCTGATGTGCTGGTTCTTGGCGCTGCTTACAGAGAGGATGTCGGAGACACAAGGTACAGCGGCTCTGAAATCATAGTAAGAAAACTTGCAGAGATGGGAGCTGAAATACGGGTGCATGATCCTTATGTTGAACACTGGTGGGAATTTGAACAGCAGGATAGTTATCCGGGCGTCGGACAAAGCAAATCACGATTCTTCAGAAACCAGGAAAAGCTGAAGGATATCCGAATAGAACCGGATCTTAACAAAGCTTTAAATGACTCAGAAGCAGTAATTTTTGCTGTGCCACATAAAGCATATCTTGATCTTGATCCTGATGAAGTCGTAAAGGCAATTGGTAAACCGGCGGCAATAATAGATTGCTTCGGAATACTATCAGATGATAAAATCAAAAGATATTTCCAGCTTGGCTGTGAAGTAAAAGGCCTTGGGCGAGGCCATATCCAGCGAATAAAGGATGAGGTAAGAAAATCCTGACAGATTGAAGGATAAAAAAAGAATTGCCAGGTAATTTTAGTTATTTTTGCCGAAAATCTTGTTATGATCAGAAAATCATATTTAATATTT
>JABUEV010000306.1 GCA_013314865.1 Bacteroidales bacterium
AGATCCTGTATGGTAAGAATTACATCGTTGAGCCGATATATGCCGAAACTCCCAATCCGGGATACATAGGCAGGGCAAGAACAAGGAATGTGACTGTTGTCCACACTACCTACGTTGAAGTGGCAGCCTGGCCGGTCATAAGATTTATTTACCTGCCTGACTATGTTGTATGGCGTTCATCCTGGTACTGGGGGTATTATCCTGTCTACTGGCGTCCCTGGAGAGCCTACTACTGGCATGCCTACTACGGATACCACTACTACTGGTTCCCTCACTATTACAGGTATTACCATCGCTGGGACCATCACCGGTTCACCCGCTGGAATGAATATTACTACAGCAGTAAACGAGTTTTCTCTCCTGTTGTGAACATAAATATCCAGTCAGGAAAATACAAAGCCACATACTCGAAGCCTGAATCAAGGAGGGACGGTGAACAGCTGTTCGCAAAACAGCATCCTGAAGAATACAGGAGATCAGTTGCCACCTCAACCAGCGTCAGCAGTACTTCGAGAAGGTCTTCAGGCACAGCAACAACAGGTCGTCAGACTGAAAACACTAACAGTAATGCATCAAGAAGATCATCGGGATCTGTTAATACCTCAACAAATAACCGTTCCAACACAGGCCAAAGCACAGGAACCACCCGCCGGTCAGATGAAAGTGTAACCAACAGGAGCACTTCAAATCCTCCGGCTGGTCAAAACAACGGCACTGTCCGTAGATCTTCCACAAATACAACGACCTATAACAGATCGTCTGTCAACTCATCTTCAGGTCAGAGTTCAGCTGCAACCCGGAGGTCAGAGGAAAGTTCAGCCAACAGAACTTCAACCACAACCTCAACTTATCGGAATCAAAGCAATGAGACAGTCAGAAGGTCAGTTCCTGCTGCACCGGCAAGGACAGAGTCTGTAAGCCAGAGCTCCGGCACGTCAAGACGTTCTCCTGCTGAAATATCAGTAGGAAGCTCCCGGCAGACCCAGCCTGTACAGAGGGTTGAAACTTCAAGATCATCCGGAAGATCAGAAGTAAGTTCAGGTTCATCGAACCGCAGAAGCAGTGAGGTAAAAAGCAGTACTTCGAAAAGCAGTTCCGAAAAAGAAACTGCCGGTAGTAACAACAGCCGCAGAAGATAACAGAAAAGAATTAAAGATATCCTGAGTCCCTTAAAAGGCACTCTTACTGAAATCAGCAAAGAGTGCCTTTTTTATTTAGTCATTTTTAGAATGCAGTTACAATTCCGGCATTTATTTTACCGTAAGAATCTCCTTCAAATACATGTCCGGGCCATGACTGGGTATATTCTGTCACAACCCTCATGTTTCTTCTCAGAAGATAGCCAAAATGCAAGGTTGCTGCACTGTAATCAAGAGGGTTGTAATCCGATTCCACCCAGTTAATCAGGCCAGTCAGGTACCATTTGCTCATGTCACCTTTAGGTGAATAGATCATTTCAGCAAACCCTCCCGTTGTTGAAACCTCTGTGGTAACCAGAGAAGGATATCCTGAAACAAGGACATCCGAGTCTGTTCTTTTTACCCACTGAACATTAAGGACAAAGCGCTCATCAAGGTCAATAGTCAGATCTGGGCCAAACATCCTTATATTGCTGGTGAAAGGGTTGACTGAAAAACCTTCATTAAGCTCCTTCCCGGTATATCCAAAAAATCCGACAGAAATCTTCTTGCCAATAGCCTGTTGAATCCTCAGGAAAAAATTCTTGTACTTATCCTTATCAAAAAGATAACTTGCTCTGGCTTCCCCAAGACCGCTTCCGTTCACAATCTCCCCTACAACAGTAGTTCCGGTGCTGAAATCCTTTTCCATTATAACACCCCTGTCATATTTCAGGTCAGCAGTGGAAATGCCGGGTTTAGCAGAATAAATCCGGTATGGCTCCAGTGTGTATCTGAGTTCTCCTTTAAACAGGGGATCTGACACCTGAAACTGTCCAATGTAAAAGTTAATGCCTGATCCAAGAAAATCATGGTACATAACAAATGCATCTTCGACTCCTGCTATTGAACCTCGTTCATTAAAAAGAAAATAGAAATAGTATGACAGTTTATCAGATATCTCTCCGCCTGATAATATTTTCAGAACGAAAGGTGCACCGAAATCTGCAGAACCCTCATCGCCGAAATTATATGAGGCAAATCCGTCAAACCTTATAGCCAGGGGTAGTTCCCTTAGCAGGGAAAGTCTGTCATCGCCTGTTTGAATAAAATAGCGCGGGGATTCATAATCAGTCAGTCTGAATCCGTTGCCAGCAAATTCATCTCCAAAAGCTTTAAGCCTGGGCATGGCAGGTGAATGACATACCTGACAGCTGATCTGGTATTTCCTTGCAAATGCAGGTATGGAATACAGTTCCGGGCTGAAGCCCGACATAAATAACATCCCCAGAACCAGGACGGAAAAATGTTTTGTATACTTCATAATTTTTGATTTTACAGTTGGAAGAAGTCTTATGGAAGAATTTCAATACTGGTTGAGTGGTCGTTAACATGTTTTATTTCCGACTCATCTTCAGGCACTTTCAGAAGGTCAGCCACGGGCTTTACAAGCAGCTGGTAATTTAGAACAGCTGTAACAGTCATTTTACCGGGGGCACAGTCATTGGGAATCCTGAACGTGAATCTTTCGACTTTTGTTTCCCTGGGGCCTATTCTGTAGTCAACGCCAAGGCTTGCAGTATTCCATTGCATGATAGTCATTCTGCCTTCAGGATCCAGATAGGGCATTCTGAAAATTCTGTTGCCGGCAGGTATTCCATCGCGCTGTACTCCCTTAAAATCAGAAATACCCAGGGGAACACCAAGATCCTGGTAGGCAAGATAATCTCCTGATATTGTATATTCTTCCCCTTCAAATCCCTTTTTGTCAACTGCCAGGTGGTAAGTTTTTCCTTTTGCATCCTTTGCCTCGACGTTCAGCCATGCAATACGGTCTTCAACAGAGCCTGTAGGGAATTTATGGCCTGTCTTCTGGTTAAACAGGGCAACCGTGAAAATAACTGTTTCTCCGGGTTCTGCTTCCCTTACATCCGGTTCAATCCTTATTTCGATTGTCCCCCTTACTTTTCCGGGGTCATGTGCCCCGTGGAAAAGATGCAGTCTGGCATCGTTATATGGCTTTGTCATCAAAGCATTCAGATAAGGGCCTCCTTTGGGCATGTGACAATCCTGGCAGAAGACTCCCTCTTTTGAATAAGGGCCTTCCATCCATTCAAGCTGGGTGCTTTTTACCCACATGCCGAAAGGATTTTTTTCATTGTGGCAGTTACCGCAAAACTCTGTAGTTTTAAAAAAATCACTGGTGACAATTTTATGGGCAGGTGACTCTACCGAAGGGCCCCTCCGGGAATATTTTGTCATCCCCGGCTTAATATAGTAGCTGAAATTAAAAGGCGGGTTTGTCTGGGATGACTGGGTGAGATGACAGACTTCACAAGAGACTGATTCATTAGCCATACTGTTTTCCGATGGCCTTGGCGGAGGAAACTGTTTCCCTCCAATGAAAGCCAGAGGCGCATGACACCCGTTGCATCCGTCAACTGCATCCTTAAGATCAGGCTTTGCCGCAGCATGTGCAACCGCAAGATCAAAATACTCTATTTCATCCCAGTGATGAGTGTAAGCCTGCGACATCATCGCCTGAGTCCATTGCTCATATATTCCCGGATGACATGACCTGCATTTTTTTGCTGACTCAAAATCCTTGTACGAGTATCTGCTTTTCAAATCTTCCTGTACAGATTTCACAGACCTCACTGTAAAAGCACCAAGAAGAACTATAATTAAAACAGACGGAATTATTATCCCGGCCTTACCGAAGGAGTCTTTTCTTTTCATCCTTTTTAATTTTTCAGTCTCCAATTTAGTCAGTTTTTAGATACATTATATTGTTTTGATCAGATAAAATAATTATTTAAACTCAGATTAAATAAATTTATCTACATATTTCATTAAAATGATTTGAAACCTGACTTCAGAAGTCAAAGCATGAGCCCTCTCCGATTATTAATCACAATCTAAAACTCCTAAAGGGGACTCATTATTAAACACTTCCCTTATAGGGGCGGGTTAACCGTGGACCTAAAGTATTTATTGCTTTTCGGGATATACTCAAGCAATAATTTATTAATTTAGAATAATTCAGAATCAATCTTATAGAGTGAA
>JABUEV010000307.1 GCA_013314865.1 Bacteroidales bacterium
GGGGTGAAACCTGAAGATGCAGCAGCTGCCGCCAATATTACATATTCCTCCCGGTTTGTAACTGCACGGCTTGAACAGACAATAGTGGGAAGCGGACATATAGCTGAAACAGGCTATGTAAGGCGCAAAGGCTACTATGAAATTGGTCCGCTTTTTCAATATAAATTTTTCCCGGCATCAAAAACTATTATAAGCCATGGCCCCGGCCTGCGGGCAGATCTGTTTTTTGATCCGGAAGTCTCTCTTACTGACAGGCAAACACAGTTGTCGTACAGCGTAGAATGGATAAACAGGTACGTAACAATGGTTAATGTCAGCGAGGAATTTGTAAGACTTCAGGCACCTTTTGATCCGACAAATACGGGAGGCGAGAAACTTTCTGCCGGTGAGGAGTTCAACTGGAAGGAAGCAGGTATATCACTTACATCAGACAGCCGGAAGCTTTTTAACTTTTCTATGTCAGCAAGATACGGGGGATACTACAACGGCACCCGGCTTTCTCTGAGCGGTGATCTGAATTACAGAGTACAGCCTTATGGCAGTCTGGCTGTTTCAGGCACTTTTAACAACATCGAACTGCCTGAACCATACAACAGTGCGAAGCTTTTTCTAATCGGACCACGACTGGATTTCACTTTTACAAAAAACCTGTTTCTCACAAGCTTCATTCAGTACAACAATCAGATTGACAACCTGAATGTCAATCTTCGTTTCCAGTGGCGCTTTGCTCCGGTTTCGGATCTCTTTATTGTCTATACCGAAAACTCTTTTCCCGCAGATTACACAATTAAAAACAGAGGGCTGGTCGTAAAGTTGTCGTACTGGTTTAACTAGACTGCACGACTGCAAAACTGCACGACTGCACGACTTGAATCAGTCTACCTTACCACAAAATCAAGAACTTTCTGATCACCAAGCCAGGCAACCAGGTTATCGTTTATATTTAATCTGCCGACACCTGAAGGGGTTCCCGTAAAGATCAGATCGCCGGTTTTAAGAGTGAAAAATCCTGAAACATACGAGATTATTTGATCCACGCTGAATATCATGTCGGAGGTATTTGATTTCTGGACTGTCCGGCCATTAATATCAAGCCTGAAATCAAGATTATTAATATCCCCTGCTTCGCTTAGCGGTAAAAACCTGCCGACAGGTGCCGCGCCATCAAAACCCTTGGAAATTTCCCAGGGGTACCCAGCGCCTGATAACCTGCTCTGAATATCTCTTGCGGTGATATCGATACCCAGAGTAACATCATCATAATACCTGCTGGCATATTTTACGCTGATGCCTTTCCCTAGTCTGCCAATCTTAACCACAACCTCAACTTCATAATGTATTTCTTTTGAGAAATCAGGCAGGAAAAAAGGCTTATTGTTTTTAAGAATGGCAGAATCAGGCTTAAGAAAAACGACTGGTTCAGCAGGGTACTTCCATCCCATCTCGTCAGCATGATTCCGGTAGTTCAGCCCGATACAGATAATTTTCATTCTATTTGTTTGTTTTCCCGAATAACCTTAATCTTATCTCCGTCAGGACCTTCTTTGTATAAAGCGGGAAATCGCCGTTCATCATCCATGAGTAGTATGAAGGTTCTTCAGCAAGGACCGCTTCAACAGGTCTTCCCTTGTGTTTGCCGAAATTGAAGATTTCTGTGCCGTTCTCATCATAAATGATTCTTCCGGCAAAGTCAACCAGATTATTGAATGCACTTATTTCAGCAAGTTTTTCAATATCATTTTCGAGGTCCTGATACCTGTCGAGCTGGGCTTTCAGCACATGGTAGGCAGCTTCAGCATCAGCTTTTGAACTGTGTGCATTGTCAAGTTCTTTTCCGCAATAAAACTTGTAGGCGGCAGAAAGGGTTCTCTGCTCTTTCCTGTAAAATATTACCTGCGGGTCGACATACCTCCTTTTACGGAAACTGAAATCGATTTCCACCCGCAGAAACTCCTCTGCAAGAACAGGTATGTCAAACTTAATTGCATTATAACCTGCAAGATCGCATCCTTCAATGAAGGATTTTATTCTATGAGCTATCTCTTTGAAAGTGGGAGCATCAGCCACATCTTTGTCAGTAATTCCGTGGACAGCAGTGGCGGAGGATGGAATAGGCATCTCAGGATTAACCCGTGTTGAGATCCATTCCTCCATCCCCCCCGGATGAATCTTAAGAATGGAAATTTCGACAATACGGTCAGACGAAACGTTGATACCGGTCGTCTCGAGATCCAGAAAGCAGACTGGGCGTTTGAGATTCAGTTCCAATGATCAGGCATTTATCATCATTGGCATCAGGAGCATGAGGAGATCCTCCGATTCATTCTCATTCTCGGCAGGAAGTATCAATCCTGCACGCGTCGGATCGGCCATTTCAATGATTACTTCCTGGGATCCTATATTTGCAAGTATTTCAAGCAGAAAGACTGATTTAAAACCGATTTCAATTTCTTCTCCCTCATACTGGCAGTTTATCCTTTCATAAGCCGAGATTGAGAAATCGATATCCTGCGCCGATACGACTACCTGGTTGCCCTTTATATGCAGTTTCACCAGGTTGCTTGCCTGATTCGAGAAGACAGAAACTCTTCTGAGAGTATTATACAATTCCACCCTGTCAATTATCATCTTGCGAGGGTTATGCTTCGGAATTACAGAATTGTAATTGGGATAATTGCCTTCAACGAGCCTGCAAATAACCTTGTAGTCATTCAGGATAAAGAAAGCGTTCTTGTCATCAAATTCCACCGAAACAGGTCCTTCCTCTTTCGGAAGTATGTTTTTCAACAATGAGGCAGGCTTTTTTGGAAGGATGAATGAGCAGTCGGCATCAGCCCTGGCGTCGGCCCTCTGATATCTGACAAGCTTGTGCGCATCAGAGGCAACAAAAGTTATTTTTTCAGGTGATGCTTCAACAAAAATACCCCCCATAACCGGCCTGAGCTCATCATCAGCTGTTGCAAAAAGAGTGCGGGCAATTCCGGCCAGCAGTATATCTGCATTTATCTGGAACGAAAACTTCTTTTCTTTCTTTATCACAGGAAGAACCGGGAAATCTATGCCATTCTGACCAACGACATTGAATTTTCCGTTTGCCGAGCTTATAACCACAGCAAGAGTGTCAGTATTTATATCGAAAGTAAGCGGCTGTTCTGAAAACTCTTTGAGCGTATCAAGCATTATTCTTGCAGGAATGGCAATTATCCCTTCCCCGTCAGTGTTTTCAAGAGTCATCTTCGTTATCAGCGTTGACTCAAGATCGGATGCCGTTATTTCCAAATCATTACCCGAAAGGTTAAACAGAAAATTATCAAGTATAGGAAGGGTGTTCTTTGAACTGATTACCCTGCTTATTGCCTGCAAATGACCAAGAAGCTCAGTACTGGATACAACGAATTTCATACTCATCAGTTATTAATGTGGTTAGATTTCACTAACAATCTGTTTATTAATATTTTAATGTATCTTTAGCGCCAGAATAACGGTTATCAATATTACAAAAAAATAAAATACCGTCAAATAAATTTTTATCCAGGGAAGAAATAGGATTTCTTTTTCAGAAGAGGGTCGATGTCAAAATATCTCAGAATCATAAGCTCTTCCGACTCATTGGACCCTGCCCACAGTCTGTCGGTGTCGGTTTTCCTTATTCCGCCTTCGGTAAGTGTTCTTTCCCACAACATTACCTCCTTCATTTTGCCATCTGTGTTCATAACCCTTATTACATAAAGAGGTTTGTCTGATTTTATCGAATCCCTTTCAGTTTTGCTGAGATCGAGAGCCCAATCTTCAAAGGGTATATTATAGAAATAAGAAATATAGCGTGTCACTCTTAGTGAATCCCATCCTGTTAATTCACCGGAAGGATCTGATAGGATAAACTTGTTGTTGCTCCTTTTGATTGTGAATGAAGATTCGGGATCATTCAAATCCTCAAATGTTGCAGATTCAATCTCTTTCATTGGCAATGAGAAAAGGTTGTAGGGTTTCCACATAAGATCATTTGCAGTGAAAAGTGAGCCAATTTCCCGGTCAGTCCCCGGAAGATTCATGATAAACGGCTTCGACATCTCCCTGATTTTCATTATGTTTCCAAACGAATTTGAAGATGTTTTGAATACAAGGAATGATTTCAGCAGTCGCCTTCCCTGGAAAACCCTGACTCTG
>JABUEV010000308.1 GCA_013314865.1 Bacteroidales bacterium
AAAGCATGTTGGACCGTCTTTATTATGGTAAAATTGCTGCTATATTCTGGTATCCCGGCATCAAAGGGGCTGTAAGGATCTATCTGAATAACGAGTTTCAGGATAAAATGGCTCCGCATGAATTTTTTGCTTACAGGAAAAAAGGAATAGAACCTTCTAAGATTCCTGATAATATCTGTCAGGACATTATCAATATGGTGCTTGAAGCTTCAGATGATGAACTATTTACTTTAACAGAACTGCCCGATTTTGAATATAAACCCGTTAAAGGCTCTTTCAATAAAGCAAAATGTGAGATATGCGGGGAATACGTTTTTGAACGTTACCTAAGGGTGAAAGACGGAAAGAAAGTTTGCATCCAATGTGCAGGACACGAACCAGTTGAAAAGGTTTTTTACCACCCTCTTAATAAGTAGATAAAAAAGATATTGTGATACTGTTGAGTATAATAACGGCATTATACCTTATTGTCTCACTGATTGTTAATCGCCAAAAGTCCTGGGCAGGCGTTAAGAAGGTGAGGGAAATTAATCTTGTCTTTGCCATATCCTTTATGGCCTTTAGTATGTCAGCTCAGGATAATCCAGGACAACTGAAATTTGATCTGTTCGTCCGCTATCGTTTTGAATTATGGAAAGGTATGAATGCAAAGAATTATGGTGATGATAGTCCTGAAGCAATCGGCAGGCTAAATGATAAAATACTTCTTCAAAGAATCATCCCGGGAATAACCTATAAAAACAAAAACCTCACTGCTGCTTTCCACCTGCAGGACTCACGGGCATTCGGATGGTCACTGCAGAATAGCCAATACCCTGATCTGTTTAAAATCAGAAAAACAGGAACCGAATCTCCGTTTTATACAATGAATCCACAGGAAGAATTTTTTGAAATATATGATTTGAATGTTGAATATAAAGATCTGTTAAAAAATATTACACTTAAAGCCGGGCGACAGAAAATATTTTATGGTGATAGCAGGATTTTCGGTCCGGGCGACTGGGGCAACACCGGGCGCTGGACCTGGGATGCAATAAAGTTATCATATAAGAAAGGCGAGAATTTTGTTGATGTCTTTGCAGGCGGAACGAAAACACACGATCCACTGAGGACTTCTATTCCGTTTACAAAAACTGAATACTGGGGTGGTGGATTGTATTCCCATTTCCGTGTCTTTGATTGGTTAAAGATTGAACCGTTTTTTGCTCACAAGAGCCAGGGATCGAATGACTATATCAGAACTCTGTCAATAAACAGGAACTGGGCAGGATTAAGAGTTGTGAGCCCCGACAGCCAGAATTTTATTTATGACCTGCTTTTTACGCAGGAATTTGGCAAAGAAAGCGACAGGCGCATAAAGGCATACGGGTATTTTCTTAAAGCCGGGTACAGGTTAAGTAATCTGCCTGCTGCCCCGGTACTAAGTCTTCGGTACACTTATGCCTCGGGAGGATTGAAGACCGGTGAAGTAATCAAAACTTTTGACCCGGCTTACGGAGCGAGTGACAAGTATTACGGCTGGATGAATATATTACAGTGGTCAAACCTCAGCGACCCGGAAGTTGTACTTGAACTGAGCCCGTTTAAAAATAAAATGTGGATTGAGGTGAAATACAATCGCTTCAGTGTTCCGGTCCCTGATGATGTCACAATACTCGGAACTATGAAAATCATTGATGGTAAGCATCATCTTGGTGATGAGGCCGATATATTTATACGTTACCAGCCGCTCAAAAACTGGCAGTTTACAGGGTTATTTGGCTATTTCCATCCGGGAGACCTGGAACAAATAAACCTCGGAAATCCAAAGGAAGCCTCCATGATAGCACTTCAAATATTATTTACCTTAGATTGAAAATTTATACCTGTGAATTGAGATCTCTTTAAAAGACTTATATGGAAATAATTCTTGAATCTACGATCACCTGTCCGGTTTGCGGTCACCGGGAAACTGAAACCATGCCTACTGATGCATGCCAATTCTTTTACGAGTGTAAGAATTGCAAAACAATACTAAAACCTAAACCAGGTGACTGCTGTGTATATTGTTCTTATGGTTCTGTGCCCTGTCCTCCTATTCAGGAAAACAAAAAGTGCTGCTGAACAGGTTTAATAAAAAATCTGTTAAATATTTTGGGGATAAAAAAATGATATCATCTTTGCAAGTAAATATTTACTTACATAATGGAACGTCAAAATACAGATATAAGGCAGGAGCAGATTAAGCAGGCAGTGCTCGATATTATCTATACTGACGGCCTGAAGAACCTGTCGACACGTAACCTGGCCAAAAGGATCGGTATGAGCGAAGGTGCAATTTTCAGACACTTCCCGGCCAAACAGGATATTATCCTTTCAATCATTAAAGATGTTCATACAGATTTTATAGGTGAGCTGCGAAAAATAGCAACATCACCACAGGAACCTGAACTACGACTCAGGAAGTTTGTTTGCGAAACAGTTAATTATCTGACAAAGAACAAAGGAATAACAATGTTGCTTTTTTCAGAAGCTTCACATAATAATGATTCTTCTATGAAAGGCAGCCTACAGCAAATATTTAATTGCCAGAAGAAACTTGTAAGCAAAATTTTTCTCGATGGTATCGCAGCAGGGACCTGGGACAGAGGTATTCCAGTGGAAAGTCTTGCAATGCTATACATGGGCATACCAGTTTCATTGAATATCGAGCTGATATTAAGTGGTGGTGAATTCCATGCCGATAATTTTTGCAGTAGTATGATGCAATTGTTACTCAAAATACTGACTAAATAATTTTTTTATCAATAATGTAAGTAATTGCTTACATCAACTTAAATTGTATGCTTTACACGATTGTTTTTTTCATCATAGCCATTGCTTCATTTCTTTTTGCTATGCTCGGACTCGGAGGCGGAATGGTTTACGTCCCGGTTCTCAACTGGGCCGGATTCGATATGGTAAGTGTAGCAATCCCACTCGGGCTGTTGCTCAATGGGCTCAATACACTGCTTGTTCTGATACCTTTCGCACGTAAAAAGCTGGTTGACTGGAAAGGCGGGGCCCTAATGGCTCTGACTGCATTGATTGCTGCGCCACTGGGAGCAATGACAAGCGACAAGGTGCCTGTACAGACTCTGAAAATTCTTTTTGCAGGAATGGTTGTAATAGCTGCTGCCAGAATGATATGGACATCAAGAAAGCCTGAGCCGGAAGCAATGACGACAATGGGCAAGAGAAGCATAATAGGATTTTTTACCGGTGGGTTTGCCGGTTTTATAGGCGGGATGCTGGGTCTTGGAGGAGGATTTATTATTGCCCCCATCCTGATGGCAACAGGATATAAGACAAAAGAAGCAGCTGCCACTACTGCTTTCGTTGTTACTTTTTCCTCTTTCTCAGGCTATTTTGGTCACATGGCTCAGGGAAAGATGAACTGGCCGTTAACAATCATTGTTGTAGCTGCTGTCATAATTGGATCTCAGCTCGGAGGAAAATTCATGACTGAAAAAGCAAAATCAAAACAAGTGAAGATAATCTATGCTGCAGTTCTAATGCTGATTGCAGCCAAGTTGATTTACGATGCTATCGTATAGTATAAAAACCCCGCTCATGAAAGAAACTGAACATCATTACCACGAAGTAAGAGGCAAAAATCTCGGGTTTGCCATACTTTTAAACGTTGGCATTACTTTAGCTCAGGTCATCGGCGGTATAATTTCGGGCAGTATTGCTTTACTGAGCGATGCGGCCCATAACTTCAGCGATGTCATTTCATTGATTATAAGTTATCTGGCGAACCGTTTATCGGGAAGAAAAGCCACTGAGAAACAGACATTTGGGTTCCGTCGGTCTGAGATACTTGCTGCATTCATTAACTCGGTAACATTAATTATAATCGGGATCATTATTCTTATTGAAGCAATTCAAAGACTCATAAATCCTGCCACCATATCTTCAGGGTTGGTCATATGGCTTGCAGTTGCCAGTATAATGGTTAACGGGTTAAGCGTGATTTTCATCCGTAAAGATTCACATGATAATATTAATATGAAATCAGCTTATCTACACCTTTACACAGATATGATGACTTCTGTGGCAGTACTGGCTGGAGGATTAATAATGAAATACTTTCACTGGTACCGGGCAGACAGTGTTTTCTCAATTGCCATAGCATTATATCT
>JABUEV010000309.1 GCA_013314865.1 Bacteroidales bacterium
TTTTGACATTAAAAGCATAGCCGGTCGCAGGCCTGAGTATTTCTGCGAGATACTCTCCTATTCTCCTAAGCTCATCAGAACCTTCCGACACATAAATGACAGTGGCGGGGCTGAGAACAAAATACCCGCCTGTTGAGGCCACCGAAACCGGTTTGGGAATTATGTTTTCCTTAGACAGATCAGACGGTGCTTGTTTATTGCATGATGCCTGTGTGGCTAAGATTACCGCAATGACTATTGCTGTGATAACAAAACTGATTTTTCTCTTTAACATATTTTCCGGATTATTTAATTAATTATTGACTAATGATATTTTATTACTTACCCAAAGGATTATTTGCTCTTTTATTGAATTCTTCATGAAGTTGTTCTATAGTATTATTGGTTTTAAGGTACTTTACCAGCTCAGCTATCTGGTTTGACCAGCTTGTAAGCAGAAGTTCGCCGAGGCGCTTGTTTGGCTGGGCCGTCTCACTTGCATAATGATTCGGGAATTTGGCATACCACCAGATGCCCGTATATCCGAACGGAAGTGCTGCTAACCTGCCCTGATCTGCTCCTGACTGGTCATTCACTGCACTTATATTTACAAGATCCGGCTTTATAACTGACATCATAGATGTCTCTTCCTCACCTGCATGTCCGTCGAGTGCTGCCTTTTTCAGCGATTTGATCTCCTTGCCTAATACCGGATCATTTCCTTCCTGGAATAAAACAACTATATAATCCTTTGGTTCAGCAAGCTGTGACTGGCAGAAAAATTGCAGAAAGCTGTTGTTTCCTCCATGGCCGTTGACAAGTATTATCTTTTTAAGACCGTTTCGTGCCAGTTCACGGCATGTCTCATCAAGCATTTTCCACATAAGCTCGTTGCTGTAAGCTATGGCTCCGAGCTGGTGACGCGCCTCAAATATTTGCCCGGCAAAGTAAGGCGGATATACCACGGCATACTCTTTTGACGCTGCCATGAAGGATGCTTCACGGGCTTCAAACAGGTCAGTTCCAAGCGGCAGATGGGGACCATGTTTCTCGATAATCCCAAGTGGTATAATGCATACACCTCCAGCCATTTCAACAGCTTTTACAAACTGTGGCGATGTGATTTCCTCCATTTTAAAGGGTATTTTTGCCTGTCCGGTCTGCTGTGCAGTAGAGACTGTAAAAACGGCAAAAAAAACTAATAGAATAAAAAGCAATCTTTTCATAATTGTATATTTAAATTGTTTAAAATGAATTATTTATTAACAAAATTCGGATTTCTTCCAACCTCGTCGAATTACTGTTTTTATTATTGAATGCCAGCCAGACGGAACGGATATATTTCAATCTTTTCCCATACACCCTGAGTTACATAAGGCTCATTTTTGAGTTTTTCATCAAGAGCCTGCCTGTCGGGAAATTCATATAAAATCATTGAACCTTTCATTTGTCCTTTTTCATCAAGAATAGCACCGCCAAACAGGAATTCCCCTTTAGCTTTAAGTTCTGCAACTCCTTCGAGATGCTGAGGCCGGGCTTTCATCCTTCTATCCGGGGCACCCTCATCCGTTCCGTCAAAAGCAACAAGTAAAAACTGCATAACAACCTGTTTTTATTAATCCTTTCAAATTTAATTTTTTTCCTGTGCTGTAGCAATTAAGCCGGAGTTTAAATTTTTCTCCTGGCATTGATTATCTTTACTCTGACAAAAATGTGAGAGTGTTTTTCCATAATTAAGGTAAAAAGCATCCGTGGAAAATGTCAAAACTGAAAATGATTCTTAACCCGGCAAGGTTAATTAAGGACCTGAAGCGAAAGGATCATGTTCCTGTTCTGGGGGCGCTTGAGATATTTAAGTACATCGGGCCCGGATTGCTTGTAACTGTGGGATTTATTGATCCTGGCAACTGGGCGGCCAATATTGCATCCGGTTCAGGCTTCGGGTACTCTCTTCTTTGGGTGGTGACACTCTCAACGTTTATGCTGATTATTCTTCAGCATAATGTTGCACACCTTGGAATTGCAACGGGGCTATGTCTTTCTGAAGCGGCAGATATTTACCTTCCGGCGTACGTATCAAAGCCGGTTTTGTCGTTTGCTGTTCTTGCATCCGTTTCAACTTCACTGGCTGAAATACTTGGAGGAGCAATCGCCCTGGAAATGTTGTTTAAGTTACCGGTTAAACTAGGCGCTGTCCTGATCACTTTGCTGGTTTTGATAATGCTTTTCACAAATTCTTACAGAAAGATTGAGAAATGGATAATCGGATTTGTTTCAATTATTGGTCTTTCATTCCTGTATGAACTTTTTCTGGTTGATGTTGAATGGAGCACCGCAGTGAAGTCATGGGTTAAACCCTCAATACCTCAGGGATCAATGCTTATTGTCATGAGCATTCTAGGTGCAGTGGTAATGCCCCACAATCTGTTCCTTCATTCTGAAATCATCCAGAGCCGTCAATGGAACCTTCAGGACGATAAGGTGATAAGAAAACAGCTGAAGTTTGAATTTGCCGATACTTTGTTTTCAATGATTGTAGGCTGGGCAATAAACAGCGCAATGATAATACTTGCAGCATCTGCATTTTTCTCAAATGGTATTGAAGTGACAGAGCTTCAGCAGGCAGAGAGCCTTCTACGGCCTCTTGTAGGACCAAATGCGGCTGTGATTTTTGCCACAGCCCTTTTATTTGCAGGAGTTGCCTCATCCATCACTTCTGCCATGGCAGGCGGATCCATTGTTTCCGGTATGACAGGAGAACCTTACAACATAAAAGACAATCACACCAGGGCAGGTGTTCTTATTTCTTTGATTGGTGCCCTGATTGAAGTGTTCCTGATAGGAGATCCGTTCAAAGGATTAATCTTTTCACAGGTATTTCTCAGCATTCAGCTGCCATTTACCGTGGCAATTCAGGTTTACCTTACTTCCTCTCGCAAAGTGATGGGAAAATATTCCAACAGCCGCTTTATGACAACACTTCTGATACTTATTTCAGGTGTAATTGTATTCCTTAATCTTAAACTTCTCTTTGATATATTGTTCAAATAATATAAATCTTGATCAGATATGGCCGGAAAGCAATACAAAACAGGAATAGCATTAAGTGGAGGTGGCGCAAGAGGATTTGCGCATCTCGGGGTTCTGGAAGCGCTTAATGAGCATGGCATCTATCCTGATGTGATTGCAGGAACCAGTGCCGGCGCCCTGGTAGGTGTGCTGTATGCCGACGGACACTCCCCGAGAGAAATTATGAATTTTATGAATTCAACAAGCCGTCTTCACTACATAAGGCCTACTGTGCCAAGGGAGGGCCTTTTGCAAATATCAGGAATAGCCCGCATCCTGAAAGAACACCTCAGGGCAAAAACATTCGAGGAACTGAAAATCAAACTATATGTGACAGCAACGGATCTTAACAACGGAAGATGCGAGTATTTTTCAAGCGGAGAACTGCTTGATCCGGTTATTGCTTCCGCAAGTATACCGGTCCTGTTTAAACCTGTGATAATGAATAATATCTGTTATGTCGACGGAGGGGTTATGGATAACATGCCCGTAAAACCACTGGAGGGCAAGTGTGAATTATTGATAGGTTCTTACGTTAACCCTGTCGGCTACGAGGAAAATGTAACCAGCCTGGTGCAAATCGCTGAAAGAACCTTCATGCTCAATATGTCAAAAGAGATAAATGAAAAGATCAGGAAGTTCGACGTTTACATAGCTCCTGAGGAACTGAAAGACTACAAGATTCTTGACCCTGAGAAAGCCATTGAGGTATTTGACATCGGTTACAATGCTACAAAAAAGAAACTGCAGGAAAACGAAATAAGAAAGCTTATTGATGGAGTTCTGAAACCTGAACAGACAGGAAGTTCTATGCCGGGTTCCTGATCAGTGAATAAAGAAGCCTGATTTCTGCTTCCCATAACGACTCATCTGGTGTTTCAAGTATAAGGGGTATATTGTCAAAGCGACTGTCATTCATTAGTAATTCAAATGCATCCTCCCCAAGGTAGCCTGTTCCTATGTTTTCATGCCTGTCAACCATGCTTCCGTAAAGCTTTTTTGTATCGTTGAGGTGCATCCCTTTCAGGTATTCAAATCCAATTGTCTTTTCAAATTTTTCAAATGTCTCCCTGAATCCTTCCGGAGTCTTTACATCATAACCTGCGG
>JABUEV010000310.1 GCA_013314865.1 Bacteroidales bacterium
TGGAGTGATTCTTGTCGGGCTTGCCCGGTGCATAGCCATGGTACTTGTATGGAACGATCTTGCAAAAGGCGATACAGAATTGGCCGCCGGATTGGTTGCCTTCAATGCTTTGTTCCAGGTCTTCCTCTATTCTGTTTATGCATACATTTTTATTACAGTACTCCCGCCGTTGTTTGGCCTCAGTGGTTCAATTGTTGAAGTTTCTATTTCCGAAATTGCGGTGACGGTGCTTATTTACCTGGGTATACCTTTCTTTGCAGGACTGATTACAAATACTGTTTTAAGAAGATCAAAAGGAGATGACTGGTATTATGGTAAATTCATTCCAAAAGCATCATGGCTTACCCCTGTGGCACTCCTGTTTACAATATTCGTGATGTTCTCGCTTAAAGGTGAAAACATAATAAAACTTCCGCTCGATGTACTAAGAGTTGCTGTTCCATATGCAATATACTTCGCCGTAATGTTTTTTTCCACTTTCTTTATTGCCAAATGGATGGGACATGGATATGAAAAGTCAACTACAATGGCATTCACAGCCGGTAGTAATGACTTCGAACTGGCCATTGCCGTGGCCGTTGCAGTCTTCGGAATTAACTCCCAGGCCGCATTTGCAACGGTAATAGGCCCTCTTGTGGAAGTCCCGGTGCTGATAATGCTTGTTAACGTGGCACTCTGGTTCAGGAAAAAGTATTTTAAATGACAATTATTCCGTAATTCTCTCCAGAATACTTTCATCCGGAGATCATTTATAGTTAGTTTTAACTAACTATATGCTCTTTGTATTTTCTGAAATAATCTCAGAAAAGTAAAAAATCCTGCTAATTTTGGCTCCAAAATATTTACATAATTTATTATGAAGAGAATACAAGCCTCACAGGTCAGTCTGCTGGCCATGATATTTATTATCTCATTCTTAATCACCGGATTTAAGAAAAAACCAAAAGAAAATTCTTTCAGTTTTGTCTTTATGACTGACATACATCTTCAGCCTGAGGAAAATGCTGTGACAGGTTTCAGAAAAGCTATTGACGTGATAAATTCCCTTAAACCTGATTTTGTCATTACCGGCGGCGACCAGATTATGGATGCGCTTGCTCAGAGGCACAGCAGAGCTGATTCGCTGTACAACCTTTACCAGGAGACTTCACGAAACCTGAAGATGCCTGTATATAACACAATGGGAAACCATGAAATTTACGGTATTTACAAAAGAAGCGGAGCCGACAGCAATCATCCGGATTTCGGCGAGAAGATGTTTGAAAACCGTTTTGGAAAATCATATTATTCATTCGATCACAAAGGATGGAAGTTCATGGTGCTCAACTCAGTGGAGGATACAGGGGAGGACAGGTATATCGGTCTGATCGACCAGAAACAGATAGAATGGATAAAGGAAGAGCTGAAAAAAACTGATCCACGGACTCCGATAGTTTTAAGCACCCACATACCACTTATGACCATTTACACACAAAGGTATGAAGGGACAACTGTTGCAAACAGACCGGGACTTGTTATTACAAACGGCAAAGAGGTTGTTGATCTTTTTAAGGGATATAATCTGAAACTGGTATTGCAGGGTCACCTGCACACTGTGGAGGAGATTAATGTTGAAGGAATCCGGTTTATTACAGGCGGAGCTGTATCTTCAGGATGGTGGAGAGGTCCAAACAGGGAATTTGAGGAGGGATTCGTGCTTGTAAAGGTGGATGGAAATGACTTCACATGGGAATATGTGGACTATGGCTGGGTAGTCGAACCTGTATCTGCTGGCAACTGATTCTTCTTGAATAAATACTTCCATCGATGGGAAGCCTGACTGAAACAAATATTAGTTTCAAAACGATTCTGAATTTCAGGGATGCAGGAGGACTGCCTGCAATGGACGGCAGAATCATGAAGACGGGAATGATTTTCAGGTCGGCGACGCCGGATAATTTAGGAAGAAGGGAAGTTCAAAAACTGCACAATCTTAATATCAGGACCATAATTGATCTTAGAGGACCGAATGAAGACGGTGAGCGGAAAAACAGATTTGACGAAATCGAAGTTATTTCACTTCCTCTTGACTTCGAAGGAGAGACGCGCAGACGAATGATGCCCTTTTTCTACGAGAAGAATTCTCTTGACAAAATTGCTGAAATTTCAGCTGAACTGTACCTTGAAATTCTTGATGCTTCTGTCCCGGTTTTCAGAAATGTTGTTGAAATTCTACTGACACCTGGCAAGTCTCCGGTTCTTATTCACTGCAAAGCCGGCAAGGACCGTACCGGTATAATGATAGCTCTTATTCACATGGCTCTTGATATCAAAAGAGAAGCAATTATTGATAATTTCATGAAGTCGAATGAGGAACTGATACCTTTCTTCAGAGAAAAGCTTCTTTTAAGGCGTATTTTATCATTCGGATTTTTCCCGGCGGATGCCGTCATGTTTGCCGTAACAGTAAGAAAGGAAAATATTGAAGCTGTAATTGACAGGGTAAACAATCACTACGGAGGTATTGCCTCTTTCCTTAACGATCCCGCAGGCGAAAAAATCAAAAAACTCAAAGACCTGTATCTTGTAAATTGACTCATAATCCGCTCCCGCAATCCGAAATCCGAAATCCACATAACGGGATTGGCTCGCGTTGCTCGCCAAAATTCGAAATACTTTCTTTTTACTAAATTTGTATTAAAATAACAGACTTAGATGCTTCTGAAATTAATCCTTCTTGCTGTTTTTGGCATAGCAATGGCTCATCTCGAGGGAGTGGTGGTGGTTTACCTCAGAAAAGCCCTCGGAATCCTCGATATTGATTCAAACAAGGAAGCCGTGGAACAGATTGACAAAAGGTATCTCAGGATCGAGATGACACGTGAAGCCGCAACTATAATAATGCTTGTTATAATAGCTTACCTGACAGGAGGGGGATGGATTGAACGCGGAGTCTTTTTTCTGTGGACCTTTGCCTTCTGGGACCTTTTCTATTATCTCTCCCTGTACATCCTTATCAAGTGGCCTCCAACCCTCGGCACAATTGATGTCCTCTTTCTTATCCCGAAACCATGGATAGCTCCTGTATGGTTTCCCATAGGTGTCTCATCTCTGACAATTATAATCATTGCGATACTTTATATCCTTAATGTAATTCACTGACTGAGCCCCGTCATTCCATAGGCTTTATCTTCCCGGTTTTAACAATGCTTTATCCTTCAATTCGTTACAGGGTGCAAGGTTTTTAATCACCAAAGCACGGGCAACAAAATAGAATTTCATACGTTTCATGAAAGGGGATTCATTCATGATATTTATTTATTCATTAAAACCATTTTTTATGAGCAAAATCATAAAGGTAGTTTTTACATTAGCTTTTGTCATCTTAATGGCAGGCTGCAGCAAGGAAGACAATCAAGGCACCGATAATATGGATGCAATAATAGCGGACCATAATTCGACAAAGCTCCTTTCAATTCCATCGGAATGGATTGACAAGGCAAAGGAAACGCTTCATATTGCTTACGGTCATACTTCCCATGGAAGTCAACTTACTGAAGGAATGTCGGGCTTAGTGTCATTTAAGGGTGCTGAGTTCAAATGGAACAACGGGGGAACAGACGGTGCCCTCGACCTTCACGATTATGCCATGAGCGGCGATCTTGGAAATCCTGACCGGACTTCATGGGCCGCAAGAACAAGAACATACCTCGATGCAAATCCGGAAGTAAATGTAATTATCTGGTCATGGTGCGGACAGGTTTCGAGTGCAAGTGAAGCAGATATTGACACATACCTTACGTTGATGGAGGATCTTGAGAAAGATTACCCTGAAGTTACCTTCGTTTATATGACAGGGCATCTTGACGGAACCGGACTGACAGGCAATCTGCATCTCAGAAACGAACAGATAAGGAATTTCTGTAAAGCAAACAACAAGGTTCTTTACGACTTTGCCGACATTGAGACATATAATCCGGACGGAGTATATTTTGGTGATAAAAAGCCCAATGATGCATGTGATTACGATACAAACGGGGACGGAACGCGTGATGGCAACTGGGCGGTTGAATGGCAAAATTCACACAGGCAGGGAGTTGACTGGTTCAACTGCACTGCAGCTCATACACAGCCTCTTAATGCAAACATGAAGGCTTATGCAG
>JABUEV010000311.1 GCA_013314865.1 Bacteroidales bacterium
TCCACAGAAGCATTCTCCATTCCCCAACAGCGTGCAGAAAGGATCTTCTTTCCGAAAATCTTTGTATCACTTAGCAATCCCCAGTCAGTGCATACAATTCCGTCAAAATTATATTTATTGCGCAGAAGGCCGGTTATGATGTCTCTGTTAAATCCGAATCCCACATCTTCGGTTGTTTGTCCTGACGGTATTCCATAGTAAGGCATTATTTCAGCAGTTCCGGCCTTGAATGCAGCTTCAAAGGGAATCAGGTGATATTCAAAGTTATTTCCCGGATAAACCTGTTCCCTTCCTATCTGAAAATGTGGATCCAGTCCGTCTTTCTGGGGGCCGCCGCCTGAAAAATGTTTTGTCATGCAGGCTACGCTTTCCGGTCCCAGCGAGTCACCCTGGAATCCCCTGATATATGCGGCTGTCATTTTTGCGGATAATTCTGCATCTTCTCCAAAGGTGCCGTTTATTCTTCCCCATCTCGGTTCTGTCGCCAGGTCGGCCATCGGATGAAGTGCCACCCTTATCCCTGAAGCAATATATTCCTGTCGGGCAATGTCAGCAAACTGAAACATCAAAGATGTATCACCGGTCGCCGCAAGGCCTAAAGGTTCAGGCCAAAGAGAAAAATCACCCGCAAATGCTCCTGTAAGCGGATTGTTGCTGAAATGGTTACGGGGATCCGAGGCAATTGTCACAGGTATCCCCAGCCTTGTCCTCTCAGCAAGCCGCTGAAGAGAATTATACCATTGAGCTGTCTCTTTTTTACCCGGGGCAATAAAAATATTGAAATGATTTATGTTCTTTCCAAAAATCAGCATGGAAGTTCCTGCCGTCATAAATGAAAAGGGATCCCTTAGAGAAAATTTTTCAGCAACTGTTCCGTCTTTACCGATGCCTATAGGAGGCACAAACATCGAACCTGCCTTTTCCTCAAGTGTCATCTGACTTAAAAGATCCTGAACCCTTTCCTCAACAGACCGCCTTGAATCTTCATACACATCAAGTTTCCCGTTTTTGTTGAGATCCCGGAATGTATAGCCTTCAATTGTGAGAGTCTTAACTTCAGGGCCGGCAAGTATGATGTATTTTTTCGCAGTTCGTGCACCGGATACAGACAGCCAGAGTATGGAAATGACAAGCAGAAGGACAATGATCCCGATCAAAATACCAACTGCAGAAAGTATAATTTTAACAGCTTTTTTCATTTTTTGTTAGATTAATCTAATTTATTCATGAAGCACCTTGTTATTCTGTTCAAAACTTCTGCACATCCACTTTAATTTATCTTCATGGCAAAAAAGTCTCCAATAATACTCAGAAAAAATAAATAAATTCTTTCTAATCATTGTTCCGCGGCAAAAAAACTTTATCCGGCATTATCTTTTAACGTGTTTGTTACCTGTCATTGGGTATGGCAAAATATATACGGCCCGCCAAGGAAACATTAAACCTGGCATAAGCCTCAAAAAAAATGATAATTATTGTAAATTTACTAAGTCATATAACATTTTTACCAATGCCGGCTTTTGAAAAAAATAAATCCTCACTTAAGCTTGAGGCAACTGAATACCCTGACTTCATTGCAAAATTCTATGATCTTATTTATCATCAGGTACGGGACGGAGTTGACAATCAGTTTTACCTTGACAGAATTAAAGAAACCAAAGGCAGGGTTTTGGAAGCAGGTTCAGGTACAGGAAGGCTGTTCATACGAGCACTTGAAAGCGGAGCAGATATTTACGGAATAGATATCAGTCCATCCATGCTCGATATTCTGAAGAGCAAGCTCAGAAAAAAGGATCAGCACAGGGTAAGTCTCAGGAGTATTACTGATTTTCAATTTGATCAGCCATTTGAACTGATAGTTGCTCCCTTCAGGGTGTTTATGCATCTTCTGACGAAAGAAGATCAGACTAAGGCACTTAAGAATGTCAGGCGCCACCTCAACAGCGGAGGGAAATTTATTTTTGACGTCTTTGTGCCTGATCTTAATTACCTTATAAAAGGGATTGATAATGTAACCGATTTCGAGGGTGAATATAAACCGGGAAGAAAGATTAAAAGAATCGTAAACACAACTCCTGATCTTATAAACCAGACAATAGACATAACCTTCAGGTACGAATGGGAGGATGACGATAGTCTGATCTGCAAAGAATGGAAATCTATGCTCAGGTTTTTCTTCAGATATGAGCTTGAGCACCTGGTGGAAAGAGCCGGATTCAGTGAATTCAGTATTCTTGGAGATTTTGAAGGACATTTGCTGGGGAAGGATTCAAAAGAATTTATCATGGTGTGCAAAAAGAATTAGATCTTAAAATTAATTGACTTATGCATCATATAGTTATTGTATCGTCAAGTGTGAGAACGGGAAGAAAAAGCCACAGGGTTGCCCTGTTTCTTCAGAAATACATTGAAAGGACAGGCAAGGCAACAGCTGAGATAGCCGATCTTAACTTTTACCGGTTCCCTCTTTTTGATGAAAGGCTGAAATATCAGAAGAATCCTTTACCCGGGGCCGTAGAATTTTCACAGAAAATCAAATCTGCTGATGGTGTGATAATTGTAACGCCTGAGTATAACGGAGGGCCTCCTGCATCGATAATAAACGTTATAGATCTTCTGACCGACGAGTGGCGCAGAAAGCCTGTGGCAATTTCAACAGTCTCTGACGGTCAGTTTGGAGGCAGTCAGGTCATAATTTCGCTTCAGTTCATTCTCTGGAAAATAAAAGCTTTTACAGTGCCTGCAATGTTTCCTGTTCCCAGAGTTGATGAAGTGTTCGATGAGAACGGAAATCCTTACGACCCCGATTCAACTGAAAAAAGAGCAAGTATCTTCATCGATGAAATTATGCAATGTATTAAGGCAAAAGAGACCATGAGCTGATGTCCATGCTGTATATATCGGAGAGATACGGGTCTGTGAACGCGGATAAAAAAGATATTTCACCGAAATGAAATCAATTTTAATATTTATTATACTACCTCTTGTAATGACAAACTTTTCAGATTCAGGGACTCAAAAGAAAAGAGCCTCGGATTACGGCATTAAAATTGGAATCTTAAGGTCTGGCAGAAATAATGCAATTACTGATGTCCCGGGAGTTAAAGTAGGCCATGTAACTCTCAACGACAGCGTTTCGGTTTTCACAGGAGTAACTGCAATCCTGCCTCACGACGGCAATATTTTCCGCAACAAGGTTCCGGCAGCTATTTTTGCCGGCAACGGTTACGGCAAACTGACCGGATACACACAGGTGGAAGAGCTCGGTAATATTGAAACCCCTGTAATCCTCACCAATACCCTCAGTGTGCCTGTTGCAGCGGATGCATTGATCGATTACACTCTGAGCCTGCCGGATAACAAAAGCATCCGGAGTGTCAATCCTGTTGTTGGTGAAACCAATGACGGCACGCTGAATGATATTCAGAAGAGGGTTATTACAAAAGAGCATGTAATTCAGGCAATTAATAATGCCGACACTGGGATTGTAAAGGAAGGGAATGTAGGCGCCGGCACAGGTACGGTCTGTTTCGGGTTCAAGGGAGGCATCGGAACCGCTTCAAGGATACTTCCCGGGACAAGGGGAGGATATACCGTAGGAGTTCTTGTTCAGACAAACTTTGGCGGTATATTGCAGATATGCGGTGTACCTGTGGGACAGGAACTGGGTAAATACCGGTTCAGCACCATGGAAAAGGAATACAGGGACGACGGCTCATGCATGGTGGTCATAATGACTGACGCTCCGCTTGATTCAAGAAACCTGAAAAGGCTCGCTGCACGGGCAATGGCCGGCATAGCACGCACAGGAGGAATGACATCAAACAGCAGTGGTGACTATGCTATAGCTGTGTCAACAAACGAAAAACTGCGTGTTCCGCATTTTTCAGTTTCAAGATTTGAAGAAAAAACTGTGCTTAGAAACGACGAGATGGACCTTCTTTTTGAGGCAGTGATAGAAGCCACAGAAGAAGCTGTAATAAATTCACTCTTTGCAGCTGAAACCCTTAAAGGCAACGGGAACGTAACTATCGAATCACTGCCGGTGGATAAAACACTTGACATTCTGAGAAAATACAACAGACTCAAATAAAACAGACTTTGATATGAAAAAACTTACCGGTTTTTT